>JANNHN010000097.1:0-10283 GCA_031404395.1 Betaproteobacteria bacterium | reverse complement strand
CCAGGACAGTGCCGGCTGGAAGGTCTGGTCGGACCAGGTCACGGAATGGCCCGCCAACTCAGCCTTCTCGACGGCAATGCTGAACGGTTTTTCGCCCGGCGGCACTTCGCGGCGGGCAGCGAAGGCTCTGGCCAGATCAATGGCGCCGTTGCTGTCGCGGGTAATGCGCGTCTTGCCGTCGGCGAGGCGCAACGCGGTGATGCGCACGGCTCTGTCGCGCAGATCGAAGACGCCACCCTCGATGTCCAATTGATTGAGGGTGATCAGGGGATCCGGGGCGCTGCCCGAGCGGATGCGGGCATCGCTGAGCTGCAACCCCAGATCTCCGACGACCACTTGTGTGGCGGCGCCGATTTCGGCGGATAAACCGAAACCGGATTGAATTTTTCCGATGTCGATTTGCAGCGGCTGTGTGCGGCTGTGATCCGTCACTGTCAGCGCCAGCGGGCCGACGGTTACTTTCGGCAGTTTGATGATCCAGGGCGGCGTTACCGGCGATGATTTTGCAGAAGCCGGGGTCGGCGCAGCCTTCTTGACTGCGGGCTGCACTGCAGATTTTCGCGTCAGTTGCGCCCAGTCGGGTGTGCCGTTCTGGTCAAACACGACATTCAGCGCGCCGTCGGCAATGTGGGCGTTGGCGAAATCCAGCGTACGCCGGCGCAGGTCGAAGCGTCCGCCTTCGAGCGCGAGCGTGCCCAGCTTGCCCAGTGCCGCGTCGCCTTTGGCTTGGGTCAGGGACAGGTCTTTCACGACCAGCACCATGTCCTCAGTCTGCAGGTCGAGCGCGCCGCTGCCGTAGCGCAGCCGGTAGCGCAGGCCGATGTCATAGGCGCCCGCGGGTTCGGCGATGGTTAATTCGTCACGCACAAACTGCCACAGCGTCGCCAGCCTGGCGTTCTTCAGCGCTATGGATCCGCTGGAATCGATCGGTGACAGCGTGATCTTGCCCTGCCACTGCAGGCTGCCGCCGCCGGGCAGCCGTGCGTTCAGCACGTGTTCGCCCTGCCGGTTGGGCAGTGTCGAGACATCATGCATTTCAAAGTTGACCGGATCAACGCTGGCGGTTGCTGTCGGTTGCACCGTCTGGTCGGTAAAGGTGAACGTACCGCCCGCAATGGCGAAATTCTGCAGCAACAGCCGCGGCAGCGGTGCCGGTTCTGCGGGGCGGGTGGCGGGCTGGGCGGATTGCGCCGGCGCGAACAGGCGCGCGAGATTCAGACTCTCTTTCGCGTTGAGTTCGGCGTTGATCGTGAGCCGGTCCAGTTCGATGCGGCTGAAGGTCCATGCCCAGCGCAGCAGGCTGCTTGCCTCGAAATCGATCAGCACGCGCGCGGCGCTCAACGCCGGTTTGCCGTCTTTCTCGGTGACCGCGACATCCGTTGCTTCAATGATGAACAGGAACGGATTGACACGCACCTCACCGACTGAGCCGCGCCCGCCGAGGTGTTTTTCCACCAACGCCGGGAACTGGTCGCGGATCAGCCACGGCGCCAGGAAAAAACCGCACACCGCATAGGTGGCGACGAGCGACAGCAGGACGCGCGCCAGTCGCGACCGCAGCCATGTGCGCAAGCGGCCGGGCAGCGGAGCGTCATTCACCGGGTAGTCTCAGGTGTCGTCGGCGCGGAGGATATCGAACCCAGCCTGCAGTGCGCGCTCGATGCGGGACTTCTCTTTCCTGATCTCTTCGTCGCTCCAGTCCCACATGCCGGCCCTGGCTTTCATGCCGGTGCGACCCTTGGCGACCATGTCTTTTAACCACTGCGGCGGTCCTTTCTCGGCGTGCAAATGCGGATACAGCGCACTGGCGACGAGATCATGCGTGTCCCAGCCCGACATTTCCTTCTGCAGCATAGGCCCGCAGGCAATGAAACGGAAGCCGAATCCGTAACGCACGGCGGTATCGATGCCGTCCGCGTCGGTGACGCCGTCCGCGATCAGGTACAGCGCTTCGCGCATCATCGCGTGCTGCAGCCGGTTGCCGACGAATCCCGGCACATCTTTTTTGACCCAGATCGGCGCTTTGTCGAGCTCCTTGAGCAACTGGACCAGACGTTCCGCGACTTTGGCGTCGGTGTGTGATGAACTGATCACTTCCACCAGTGGCACCAGATGTGCCGGCATGAAAAAATGCAGGCCGGCGACGCGCTCCGGATGCTTGAGGCCTTTGGCGATATCGCCGATCGGAAAATTCGAAGTGTTGCTGGTGAGCGGGATGTCCGGCCGCGCCAGGGCTTCGACCTCGGCAAACAGCTTCTGCTTCAGTGGCAGATTCTCGGTAGCGGCTTCCACGACGATGGCGACATCCGGCCACGGGATCGGCTTGAGTTCAGCGTAGCAGCGAACCTGTGCGGCGTTCGCTGCCGGCGCGCCGAGTTTGGCAAGACCACCGGTGATGCGCGCGGGCAGCGCTTCGCGCGTCTTTGCAGACGGGCTCATGACATGCACAATCCAGCCATGGGCGGCGAACAGGGTGGCGATGTCGCCGCCCATGATGCCGCCGCCGATGACGACTGCGTGGGAAATTTGGCCGGGCATATGAAATTCCTTGGATCACAATGAATTGCGGGGGACGGAGATTATATCGTCCGTCCCCCGCGGGGCTGCGTCAGCGAATCAATTCATCAGGGAAGCGTTGATCAAGTGTTTCAGTTAATCAGCGCTTCCTCTGAAGTGGGGGATAACAAGGGAGCGTAACCCGGGGGCGTAGCCCACTTGTTCAGTGTTTCCTCAGCTTTGCGGCTTGACCAGCACAGCGCTCCACGATGCCGATGGTCCGTCGGCGCGCGGCTTCATTGAACCCTGCATCGTCGGGCCGGTGACGCGGCCGGAGTAGGTGGCGCCATTGACCATGAAGCTGATCTGGTCGCCGTGCAGGTTGGTATTCGTGACGCGCCAGGTCGTGTCGTTGACCCGGTAGACGCCTTCGAACGCCTGGAATTTCTGCTTCAGTTCCAGAGCGCCCTGACCTAGTTTCCAGTTGCCTTCGACTTTGGCCGGAACGATCCACATGTAAGCAGTGCGGCCTTCAGTGGAATCGGTCTGTTCCGGCGCCCAGTCTTCCATGGTGAAGGCGTGCGATACCACGCGCGTGCCGGGTTTCATGTTGAGTATGGTCGGCCGCAGTTTCATGTTCAGGTAGGGCAGCAGGTACATGGTCAGCACCGTCGCCTTGCTGAAGTCAGTGATGAAAATATCGCCTTGGATGAACCCGGCGCGGTCAGTCACGCCTTCGCGCTGCGCGTTGCGCCGGGACAGTTCCACCATGTCCGGGTTGTACTCGATGCCGGTGGCGCGCACGCCGAACTGTTTGGCGGCAGTGATGACGGTGATGCCGTCGCCGGAACCGAGGTCGATCACGACATCAGTCGGTTTGACGTCGGCCATTTTCAGCATTTTCTCGACCAGGCTTTTCGGCGTCGGCACCCAGATCACGTCCTTGCCGGCCTGTCCGACGTGGGGCGTGAACTCGGTAGTTGCCGTTTGTGCATTTGCCGGAGGCAATCCAAGGAGTACGGCGGCAGCCAGCGATAGAGTCAACAGGGCGTGACGGAAACTCGAATGCATGACGATCTCCATGGTGGGCAGGCGGACGATTATGCCTGAATGATGCGAACGGTTGCGATGGGTCAGTCCGGCTTGGCGCCGGAAGCTTTCACGACTGGCGCCCAGCGCGCGATCTCGGACTTGATGTGCGCGGCGAATTGCTCCGGCGTGTTGCCGACTGGCTGCGCGCCATCGGCGGCGAGACGGTTTTTCACGTCGGGACGCGCCAGCACCTTGACGATCTCGGCGTTCAGCTTAGTCACGATGTCGCGCGGCGTGGCGGCAGGCGCTAGCACGCCGTACCACTGATTCGCGTCATAACCGGGCACGCCGCTTTCATTGATCGTCGGCAGCTCGGGCATGATCGTCAGGCGTTTCAGCGTAGCCACGCCCAGCAGTTTCAGCCGGCCCGACTTGACGTGCGGCATCAGCGCCGTCATGCCGGTGATCGTCATCGAGGTCTGGCCGGCAATCAGGTCGATCATCGCCGGGCCCGTGCCTTTGTAGGGGACGTGCACCATATCGATTTTGGCGAGCAGCCGGAAATATTCAGCGGCGAGATGCGAGGCGCTGCCGTTGCCGCCGGAAGCATAGAGCAACTGGCCTGGTCTGGCTTTTGCCAATGCGACGAAGTCGCGCGCGGTTTTCACCGGCAGCGACGGATGCACGGCCATGCCGTTGGGCACCGTCGCCAGCACAGTGATCGGCGCGAAGTCGCGCACCGCATCATAGGTCAGCTTGGGATACAGCGTCGGATTGACGCCGAAGGTGCCGACGTGCCCCATGACGATGGTGTAACCGTCGGGCGCTGCGCGCGCGGCGATCTCGACGCCGATGGTGCCGGCAGCGCCGCCGCGGTTTTCAACGATGACCTGCTGGCCCCAGGCTTCGCTGAGTTTTATCGCGACCAGCCGCGCCAGCAAGTCGGTGCTGCCGCCCGGCGGAAACGGTGCAATGAAACGCACCGTCCTGGCGGGGTAGTTCGCCGCGGTCTGCGCCAGCGCCGCGTGGCCGCCGAGCAGGGTGCCGAACAGGGCGAGTGAAGACAAGTATTTGATTTTATTCAATTATTATCCTTCGCCCCACAGGGCACTATGTTTGCGGTCGTCCGTCCAGCGTCGCGCCGCTGGCGAGCAGGGCGGCAATTTCCGTTTCCGACAAGCCGGCTTCGCGCAGCACTTCAAGGCTTTGCTCGCCGATTTTCGGCGCGTGGCGGAAATCCTTGCGCGCACCGCGCGACAGTTTGTTCGGCAGTTTCATGTTCCAGATCATGCCCTCGGTCGGGTGTTCGATTTTCTCGAAGAATCCGATGTCCTGCAGGTGCGGGTCCTGCAGGATCTGGTCGAGCGTCTGGAACGGCATCGCCGGCACGTCGGTGCGATCAAAAATTTCCATCCATTCCGCAGTGGTTTTCTGTTTCAGACCTTCGGCGCGGATGCTGAAATATTCCGACGTGTTCTTGAAGCGTGCGGCGACGGTGTTGAAACGTGGATCGGTTTTCAGTTCCGGCCTGCCGATGGCATCGAACACCGCGAAGGCCTGACCGTCGGTGTTCGCGGACACGCAGACCCAGCCGTCTTTCGTCGGCAGCGGCCGCGCCTGCGGATCGGTCAGCCGCGGGTCGCCGACCGGACCCAGCGGCGGATCGAAGGTTTTCAGATACATGTGTTCTTCGAGCACGGACTTCACCATGTTCTCGAACATCGGCAGTTCGATAGCCTGGCCTTCACCGGTACGCTCGCGATGGAACAGCGCCATCAAAATCAGTTGCACGGCGATCAGCCCCACGGTGCGGTCGGCCACCACCATCGGCAGATAACGCGGCTCGCCGGTGGCCATGTGGTACAGCGCAGCGATGCCGGCGGAACCCTGGATGATCGAATCGTAAGCCGGTTTTTCCCGATAACGCCCGTTCTGGCCGAAGCCGAACATGCCGCAGTAAATGATTTTCGGGTTGACCTTGCAGACGTCCTCGTACGACAGCTTCAGTCGCGCCATTGCCGGCGGGCGCATGTTCCAGATCAGCACATCCGCGGTTTTCAGCAAGCGCAGCAGCGCGTCATGGGCGCCGGGTTTTTTCATGTCGAGCACCAGCGAACGCTTGTTGCGGTTCAGGTGCAGGTACTTGCCCGACATGCCGGCGGTGCGTCCGCGACCGGCAAGAAAGCGCACGATGTCGCCGGCGGGCGCTTCGACCTTGATGACATCTGCTCCATGGTCGGCCAGCGTCTGTGTCGCCAATGGCCCGACGACCACCGAGGTCATGTCGATGACCTTGATGCCTTCCAGCGGTCCGCCTGCCATTATGCAAACTCCGCATCGGCGATCAGCGCCACCGCGCCGGTATCATCCTGCGCCCACAGCTTTGCCGTCCTGTTGTCGGTGCTGGGTTCGCCGCAGAAGGTGACGGTGCGGTTGACGAACAGCGCGCGCACGTTGCGCGAGGACATGAACCGGATCGGCGTGGAAGCATGGGTGCGCGCCAGCTCATAGGTCAGCAGCGTCGTCAGCCCGCCGTTCATGACCAGATCGGGATAGCCTTCGGTGCCGGTCACGTAGGGCTTGTCGTAATGAATGCGGTGACCGTTGAAGGTCAGCGCCGAGTAACGGAACAGCATCACCGGGTCGGGCGTGGCCTGGTGTGTCCACACGGCTTTGCCCGGCGCGGCCTGTGCCGGTGGCGGCGCAGCGGATTGAGAGCTGCGGTCCGGTTCGCCGCGATAGACGTAGTCATTTTCCTCGGTGATGGCGATGCCGCGCGGGCTCTTGATGTCGGTTTTGACGGTGACGAACACCATGCGCCCGCTGCGGCCGTCCTTGATGGTGACGTTTTGAATGACCGAGTCGCGATGCACTTCGTCGCCGACGCGCAGCGGCGCGACAAAGGTGGTGCGCTTGCCGGCAAACATGCGCCGCGGCAGCGGCACCGGCGGCAGGAAGTCACCGCGCTCCGGATGACCGTCGGCGCCGATCTGCGAGTGGCGCGCGATGCGCGGAAACAGGATGGCGTGCCAGCCGACCGGCAGCGGATCGCCTATTTTCGGGAAGGGATCATCGCGATCGAGCGTGGCCGATAGCCGGTTGACGGCGGGTACGGTGACGTAATCGATTGCGGATTCGGTGCGGCCGATCCATTCTTTCAGGGATTCCAGATCTTCAGACATGCTCGGTGACCTCTGCTGTTGCGGCGGAATCGTTCCGATTTTACGGCATGGATCGCGGCCTGCGTTGCTTCATCGGTCCAAGCGGAAGTCAGGCTCCACACTGTGAAATGGCACCGGCAAACATTGGCGTTGGGCCGGCGCGGCGTCCGTCGAGGGACGGATTGATCAGCAGGCTTGTACATCAGTATCGAGAGCGCTCCCGCGACACTCTGTTTTACGTTCTTTGGTGTCAGAATGTTCGTTTCGTCGAATCGAGGGGCACGGGTAGAATGGCCCGCCAGCATGGAAAAGCCACGCGACACTTACTCGCTCAACGAAGGCCAGGCTCGATACATCCTGATCGACCCGGCCCTGCGTGTTGCAGGCTGGAATCTGGATGACCGGATGCAAGCAGGTTTCGAGGTTCCCGTCGACGGCTACGACGCAGAATACCGGGACGGCATGACCGACTTCGGTCGCAAACATACAATGATCGCGCCTGACCATGGCTATTCATCCTGAGTTACCTGTATCTCCGTATGCCATTCTTAATCCGGACCATCGATGGTTCCCGGCAGCGGAGGAATTGCGGGAGAAATCCTACGAAAAACTGCTGCCGCCGCTTATCGCGAAAGTGCGCGCCGAAGTCCGGGCGTGGCGCGATGGTGGTTATGCGGGCGCTACGAATACCTCGCGAGCTTTGCTCCGCTGGTGGTTTGATACCGAACACCTCAACGGACAGGCCGATGGTTCGCTTTCATCTTTTCGCTATTACTTTGCACAACGCGCGAGTGGAGGCGCGTGCCATACTGCGGGATGACGGAGCACCCCGGTCTGCCGCCGCGGCCACGGCCGCGCGGGATGGCTGACAGCAAAGATTGACATGGATCAATTTGGTTTTACCGGCATCGAGTTTAATCGGCTGCGTGCCCGCGAAAATGGAGGCCTCTGGATTTCACCATTATCGGGCCGGATTCATCTTAGGCCGGGCCGTTCGTTGAGGATTTGAAAATGCGTTCAATCAGGGGGAAGGCAAAAATGAAAAAGCTTTGGGTCTTACTTTCGACTTTGGTATTTTGCGGCGTTTTTGGTTATGGCACCGTCATGGCAGCCGAGCCCGGCAAAATAAAGGTGGGCATCCTGCTTCCGCTCACCGGGACGTTTGCGGCGGTGGCTGAAACTCAAAGAGATGGCGCGCTGCTCGCGGTGGATGTCGTCAACAAAAGGGGCGGGCTCAACATGCCCGGCGGCAGAGTCATGGTGGAGGGCGTGGTTGCCGATGACGAGGCCAAGCTGGATGTGGGCGTCCGGCGCTACCGTTACATGGTTTCCGAAGGCGTCAAAGGCGTGGGCGGCCAGACTTGGGCGCCGCTCGCGTACGCCATCAATGCGATGGTGGCAAAAGAGCCGATGCCCTATTTCCCTGTCTGCGTAATGGCCAAGGAAGCTTTCCAGAAGGGCAAACTCGCCGATTCCACCTTCGCCGCCGCTTACAGCCCCTGGACAGTGGGCTACATGGCAGGCCAGGCGGCCGTCAAAACGCTGGGCAAGAAGCGCATCTTCTTCCTGGCCCGCTCCGACAGCTTCGGTTGGGATATTCGCGATGGTGTTTATGCCGCCGCCAAAGAATACGGTGCCGAAATCGTCGGCTATGACGAAGTCTCGCTTGGAACCAGCGACTACACGACGGTCCTGCAGAAAGTCCGCGCTGCAAAGCCGGATGTCTTCATCTCTGCGCAGTTCGCGGCCGACGCCGTGGCGCTCCTGAAGCAGGTCCACCAGATGGGACTCAACAAGGAAATGACGATTTTCAGCGCTTTCACCACCAATGTAGTCGCCAAAGGTTTGCCCCCCGAAGCCCTGGAGGGGGTCTACGCGATGCATTATTTTTACTATGACCTCTCCAACTTCCCCGACAAGGAAGTCGCCAAGAGCGCCAAGGAATTCACCGACCTGTACCGCGCCAAATATAACCGGCCGCCCGATGCCTATGCCGCCATCGCCTATATTGCATATAGTGAGATGTTCAGGGGCTTCGAGGCCGCCAAATCCTTTGAGCCGAAAAAAGTGTCCGCAGCCCTGAAGGCGAATAAAGGCCAATTCAACTCGGTCAAAGGGCCGGCCAGATGGCGCGAGGATCAATCCGCCGAATTCAAGCACGCCGCCTTCCTGGTGAAGGGCAAAGGTCCCAAGGAGCAGACGCATGAGTGGGATCTCTTTACGGTCATGGGCTCCATGGGCGGCGAGTCGGTGTTGCCGACGCTGAAGTCTCTCGGTTACTAAGACCTCCGCGTTACTCCGGCAAATCTCCTCTCTGCCGCGGTGAAGTTGACTTCGCTTCCCCGCGGCGAAAGAGGAGGATACGGGTCGCCATGAGCACACAGTTGAGCCCAGAGATCATCAAGGCCCAAGGCGTCACCAAGCGTTTCGGTGCATTGGTCGCCGTTGACCGGGTTGATTATTCGCTGCGCGAACACGAAGTTGCCGGCATCATCGGCTCCAACGGGGCCGGGAAAACCACCTTCTTCAACCTGCTGACGGGGTATTTCCCCCCCGACGAGGGCACCATCCTGCACAAGGGTGTGGACATCACCCGCATGACACCGCAGGAAAGGGTGGCGAGGGGCGTGATGCGCACTTTCCAGCTCACCTCCACGTTCGACAACCTGAGCGTGATCGACAATCTGGTCCTCGCTTTTTTCAAAGCGCATCGTAAATCATCGCTGCTGCACCTGCTGTTCAACACCTGCAAGAAATACCGCAACGAAGACAAGATCGTCGCGATCCTTGAAACCTTCGATCTCCAGCAGGTGCGCGACCGGCAGGTGAAAAATCTCAGCCTGGGTGAAAAAAGGCGCCTTGAGATCGCAATGGCGGTGCTGGCCGAGCCCGAAGTGTTGCTGCTCGATGAACCGCTGGCAGGACTGGCCGAATCCGAGATCAAGGGCATACTCGCTGTGCTGGGCAGCCAAGTCGGCAGGCAGACCATCCTGATCGTAGAACACAAGATTTCACACGTGAAAGACTTCCTGCAGCGGCTCACCGTCATGCACGAAGGCCGGATCATCGCGGACGGCGAATACGAAGAAACGCTGCAGCACCCCGAAGTGCGCAGAAGCTATTGGCAGATCGACGTCGCGGCGGACGGGAGCGAGCATGCTTCCTGACGACGGTACCACGTTGGGAAACGACGAAATACTGGCCGTCAAAGGCCTGAACGTCGCGTATGGCGAGTCGAATGTCCTGTTCGATATAGCGCTGAGCGTACGAGCGAGGCAGATCGTGGCCTGCGTGGGGCGCAACGGCGCCGGCAAGACGACGCTCCTCAAGAGTATCGCCGGATTTCTGAAACCGCTTGCCGGATCCATCACTTCCGGCCACACCAGTCTCATCGGCCGCAAGTCGTACGATATCGCGAAGATGGGGATCAAGTACGTGCCGCAGGACAAGAAAGTGTTTTCCGATCTGACGGTCAGGGAAAACCTGGAGCTCGGCAGCTACGCCACCAAGGACTACAACTGGGACCCTGTCACCGACTATTTCCCGAAACTGAAAACGCTCATGGACCGCAAGGGCGGCTATCTGAGCGGCGGC
>JANNHN010000096.1:0-3583 GCA_031404395.1 Betaproteobacteria bacterium | reverse complement strand
GCGGCGCGATGTCGAGGCGGGCCGCGTCAAACTGCCCGCCGACGGCAAAATGATCGCCAAGGTCAAACTCTCCGACGGCACGGAATACGACCGGGAAGGCCGCATCAATTACACCGATGTGCGCGTCAACACCCAGACCGGTACCGCTGAAGCGCGCGCGGAATTTGCCAACCCGCGCCACATCCTGCGCGCCGGTGAATTCGTGCGCGTCACGCTGGGCGGCGCCACGCGCGTGAACGCCATCGTGATCCCGCAGCGCGCCGTCCTCGACAGCCCCAAAGGCAAGTTCGTCTATGTGGTCAGCGCCGAATCCAAAGCCGAGCTGCGCCCGGTGGAAGTCGGCGCATGGGCAGCCGATGGCTGGGTCATCAACAGCGGCCTCCAACCCGGAGACCGCGTCATCACCGATGGCACTGCCAAAATCTTTGCTCCGGGTTCCCCGGTCACCATAATGGACGGCAAGGTGCCGGCAGCGGCTCCCGGCACAAAGCCGGACAGCAAGACGCCAGCAGCAGCACCCGGCGCAAAACCAGACGACAAGGCACCGCCGGCAACACCCGGCGCACCCGAAAAACCCGCCGCCAAGCCCGCAGCGAAATCCTGAGCAGGACACACCCATCATGATTTCGCGCTTTTTCATCGACCGGCCGATATTCGCGGCCGTACTGTCGATCTTTATCGTGCTCGCGGGACTGGCCGCCATCCGCGTGCTGCCGATTGCGCAATATCCGGAAATCGCCCCGCCGGTGGTCACCGTGCGCGCGATCTACCCCGGCGCCTCGGCGGAAGTACTGGAGCAGACCGTTGCTGCACCCATCGAGAACCAGATCACCGGCGTCGAGAAGATGCTCTACATGCACTCGACTTCGACCTCGAACGGCGTGGTGGAAATCCGCGTCACGTTCGACATCGGCACCAATGTCGATACCGCCGCGCTCAACGTCAACAACCGCGTCAAACAGGTCGAGCCGCGGCTGCCGCTGGAAGTGCGGCGGCAGGGCGTCACCGTCGAGAAAGGCTCGTCGTCGTTCCTGCAGGTGATTGCCTTTACCTCGCCCGACGGCCGTTACGACAGCCTGTTCGTATCCAACTACGTCACGCTGAACGTACTCGATGCCATCAAGCGTATCCCCGGCACCACCAATGTGCAGATTTTCGGCGCCAAGGATTACGCGATGCGCATCTGGACGCGGCCCGACCGCATGGCGCAACTCAAGGTCACGCCCGGCGATCTGGTGCGCGCGCTCAATGAGCAGAACGCGCAGTTTGCCGCCGGCAAGATCGGTCAATCGCCGAGCAGCGGACCGCAGGAACTGGTCTATACCATCACCACCAAGGGCCGACTTACCGAACCCGCGGAATTCGAGAACATCATCATCCGCGCCGGCGCTGACGGCAACATCCTGCGCCTGAAAGACGTGGCGCGCGTGGAACTCGGCTCGAAAGATTACGAATTCATCGGCCGCGTCAACGGTAAAACGGCCACTCTCGTCGGTATTTTCCTGCAACCGGGCGCCAACGCGCTCGCCACCGCGGATCTCGTCACCGCTGAAATTGACCGGCTGAAAGAGCGTTTTCCGCAGGGCTTCGCCCATGCGGTGGTGTATGACACCACGCGCTTCGTCAAGGTATCGATCCGCGAAGTGGCAAAAACGCTGGGCGAGGCGATGCTGCTGGTATTTCTGGTGGTATTCGTCTTCCTGCAGAACTGGCGCGCCACGCTGATCCCGTTCGCGGCCGTGCCGGTATCGCTGATCGGCACCTTTGCCGGATTGCTGCTGCTCGGCTACTCGATCAACACGTTGACGCTGTTCGGCATGGTGCTCGCCATCGGCATCGTGGTCGATGACGCCATCGTGGTGCTGGAAAACGTCGAGCGCATCATGCACGAAGGGCGCCTGCAGGCCCGCGAAGCAGCGATCAAGGCGATGCATGAAGTCACCAGTCCGATCATCGCCATCGTGCTCACGCTGTGCGCAGTGTTCGTGCCGATTGCCTTCCTCGGCGGATTGACCGGCGAGCTGTATCGCCAGTTTGCCGTGACCATATCGATTGCCGTGGTGATTTCCGGCATCGTGGCGCTGACGCTGACGCCCAGCCTGTGCGTGCTGATCCTCAAACAGGAGCACCGGGAGCCGGGCCGGTTTTTCCGCTGGTTCAACGCGGCGTTTGCGCGCCTGACCGGACGTTATGTCGATGGTGTGACCTGGGTATTGCGCCGCGGCGGCATCGCCCTGTTGTTGTTCGCCGGCATGGTCGCGATCACTGCCGGCCTGTGGCGCACGACACCCGGCGCACTGGTGCCGGACGAGGATCAGGGCTATTACATCGCCGCCGTGTTTCTGCCGGACGGCGCCACACTCGAGCGCACCGACAAGGTGGTGAACGAGGTCGTGGAGATCATCAAATCCAATCCCGCCAACGAAAACGCCGTGGCTTTTACGGGTTTTGATTTTCTCGGCGGCGGTTTCCGCAACAGCGCGGCGACGATCTTCGTCACCCAGAAACACTGGGACGAGCGCTCTGTATCAACGGGGCAACTGGTCGGCGAGTTCTACATGAAGACCGGTCACCTGCAGGAAGGCCTGGCACTCGCCTTTGGCCCGCCGCCGATATTCGGGCTGGGCACGGCGGGCGGTTTCGAGTTTTATCTGCAGAATCGCGGCGAAGGCGGCGCGGCGCGACTGTACGAGGTGACACAGCAACTGCTCGGCGCCGTGCAT
Source organism: Betaproteobacteria bacterium (assembly GCA_031404395.1). Classification (GTDB taxonomy): domain Bacteria; phylum Pseudomonadota; class Gammaproteobacteria; order Burkholderiales; family SG8-41. The sequence goes on along the minus strand of JANNHN010000096.1, from coordinate 860 downwards.
CAGGATCCGATGTTCGGCCAGGTCAACACGCTGTGGCGCGCCAACGTGCCGCAACTCTACGTGCAGACCGATCGCGAAAAAGCCAAAGCCCTGGGCGTGCCCATCGATGATCTGTACAACACACTGGCCGCCACGCTGGGCACGGCCTACGTCAATGATTTCAACAAATTCGGCCGCACCTGGCAGGTGCTGATGTCGGCGGAGCCGGCCTATCGCAAGCGCCCGGAGGATGTGGGATCGGTGTATGTGCGCTCCGAGCGCGGCGCCATGGTGCCGCTGTCGGCGCTGGCGCAGGTGCAACACACCTCCGGCCCCGATACGCTGGACCGCTTCAACAACCTGCCGGCAGTCAAGATTTTCGGTGCAACCCAGCCGGGATTCAGCTCGGGCGAAGCCATCGCGCGCATGGAGAGTATCGCCGCGGCCACGCTGCCGCCCGAATTCAGCTTCGACTGGGGCGGCGCGTCGTTTCAGGAAAAACGCTCGGGGGGCACTTCCATCCTCGCGCTCGGACTGGCCGCGTTGATGGTGTTTTTGATTCTCGCCGCGCAGTACGACAAATGGTCGCTGCCGCTGTCGGTGCTGCTGGCGCTGCCGTTCGGCACCTTCGGTGCGCTGGCGGCGATCTGGATCAACAATCTGTTGCCCATGCCGTACTACATGGCGCAGGGCATACCGTGGCTGCAATGGCTGCTGTCACCGCTGGCCGGTGTTGCGCGTTTGTCCAACGACGTGTATTTCCAGATCGGTCTGGTGACACTGCTGGGCCTCGCGGCGAAGAATGCCATCCTGATCGTCGAGTACGCAGTCATAAAAAAGCACGAGGGCTACACCACGGCGGCGGCGGCGATTGAAGCCGC
>JANNHN010000095.1:0-3864 GCA_031404395.1 Betaproteobacteria bacterium | reverse complement strand
GAAGCGGGCGTGCCCGAATTCGAGGTGACCAACTGGATCGGCGTCCTGGCTCCGGCGCAGACCCCCGGCGAAATCGTCAAAAAGCTGAACGCCGGGCTGGTGCAGGTTCTCGCCATGCCCGCCACCAGGGAACGTTTCGCTATTGTTGGTATGACACCCGACAGCAGCACCGCCGATGAATTCAGGACGTTTCTCAATTCGGAAATCGAGCGCTGGAGCCAGGTCGTCAAGACCTCCGGTCTGCAAGCCAACTGAACCACGAGAGAACCGCCCATGCCTTACACACTGGAAGCCTTCTGCAACGATGTGCGCAAACTCCTGCAAGCCGATTCCGGCGCCGCAGGCGTGGAACAGGTCCGTAAAAAAATGGAAATCCTGGTCGGTGATCCCGAATTCGTGACGGAACATTTTCACGGAGGCGTCAAATTCGGCCCGCGCCGCCTGTTCGTCGATCCCGAGCTCGGCTTCGAAGTGCTGGGCTACCGCGCAGAGAAAGCCCGCCACTCTCCCGCGCATGACCACGGCGATTCCTGGGCGCTCTACGCACAAGTGCACGACTACACGGAAATGACCGAATACACCCGCCTCGACGACGGCAAGGATCCGGACAACGCCAGGCTCGGCATCAAGGCTAAATACAAACTCGAGAGAGGCCAGGTCGGCACATATTGGGGCAGCCAGTTGCACTCCACCTACACGCCGGCCGATTGCTGCTACCTGCGCGTCACCGGCACCGATCTGGAAAAGCGGCCACGGGTGCGGATCGACCAGAACACCGGCAAGATCATGAAGTAGCGAAGACGGCGGCCCGCCCCGGCAACGTCCGCCGAATGAAATGGAATACAAATATGAGACATGAATTCGAATATTGTGTGCAGGCATGAAACAGCGGAGCGGCAAGCACTTATTCGTTATTTCATTAAGCTGCGGACTGGCTTTCCTGCAACCCGCGATCGCGCGTAGCGCCGAGAACTATCCAACCAAACCGGTACGCCTGATCGTGCCGTTTGCTCCCGGAGGCAATGTCGATATCGTCACACGAGTGATCGCACGCAAGCTCGCGGAAAATATTGGCCAGCAGGTAGTGGTTGATAATCGTAGTGGCGCAGGCGGAGTGATCGGCACCGAGCTTGCCGCGCGGGCGCCGTCTGACGGTTACACGCTGGTCATGGTCACCGCCAGTCACCTCACCAATCCGGGCTTGCGTAAACTTCCTTACGATACCGAAAAGGATTTCGCGCCGGTTTCCGTCGTTGTTGACGTGCCCGTCATCCTGGTTGTCCATCCGTCACTGCCGGTGCGGACCGTAACTGAATTGATTGCCTTGGCAAAGGCCAAGCCGGGGTCTCTCAACTTTGGTTCGGGTGGAGCGGGTACGGGCGCTCACCTTGCGGCCGAGTTACTGAAGAGCGCTGCCAAGGTGAGTATTGTGCATATTCCGTACAAGGGTATCGGACTCGCGCTTGTCGATCTTCTCGGCGGGCAGATTCAGATGATGTTCTCCGCGATGCCTTCGGTTATTCCACATGTGCGCCAGGGCAGGCTCAGGGCTCTCGGGGTCGCGGCAGCAAAACGCGTCCCCGCCCTGCCGGACTTACCCACCATCCGCGAAATCGGTGTACCAGACGTGGAAGCCAGCGTCAGTTTCACACTGCTCGCACCCGCTGCCACGCCTAAAAAAACAATCACGTATCTGAGCAAAGAAATCGTCAAAACACTCGGCGCGCCGGAAACAAATGAGCGGCTGGTGAGCGAAGGCGCGATTCCGGTGGGCAGTTCTCCTGATGAGGCCGCGCGCTTCGTGACCAGTGAAATCGCCCGCTGGAGCCGGGTCACAAAAACCCTGGGCTTGCGCCTCGACTGAGAATCATGCGTCTTCAGACCACACCACGGCGCCATGCAACAATCACCAAACGACAGTGAAAGGAATAAAGTGAACATACGAGAAAATCAGGAAACGAACGCACTGGTCGATCCGGCGTGGGTCGCTGCCCACAGCAACGACCCCAACGTCTGCCTGATAGAGGTCGCGGGCCTTGGGCAAGATAATTTGCAGGCCTACAAAGCGGGGCATGTGCCCGGAGCGCACCCGTGGAAATGGAAAGACATGCTGTGGGAAACGCATATGCGCGATTTCCCGTCACCCGGGGAGTTCGCGCGGCGCCTCGGCGCGGCTGGCATCGATAACGACACCACTGTCGTGTTTTACGGCGAAGGCGTGCAGTTCGGCATCTACGCCTGGTGGGTGTTCCGCTATTGCGGTCATGAAAACGTGCGCATTCTCGATGGGGCGCGGTACCAATGGGCAGAAGAGGGTCGGCCGCTCGTGACCGACGTTCCACCGCCCCGGCCGGTGAAAAAATACAAACCGGTGGCGCGGGTCGAGAGCATGCGTATTCTGCGCGATGACGTATTGAAATCTCTCGGGCAACCGCAGACACTTTTGCTCGACGGAAGATCACACGAGGAATACCGGGGCGAGCGGGTAGGCGCCACCGGGGGGCCTGACGTGGGTGCGATGTGTTACGGGCGCATTCCCGGTGCGCGCCATCTCTTTTTCGACAACCTGCTGAACACCAACAAAAGTCTGAGGTCGCGCAGCGAGTTGAAATCCCTCGTTGCCGAATGCGGCGCGGAGACTGGAAAAGACGTTATCGTGTACTGCCGGCTCAGCCACCGCGCGACGGTGTTGTACTTCGCCCTCACGGAGATTCTTGGCCTGAAGCGGGTCAGGGTGTACGACGGCTCGTGGACCGAATGGGGCAACGTGGTCGGACTGCCGATCGAACGCTGAGCGGGGATCGCTGCGCCGGAGCGCCGCTCAACGCAGCCCGCTTATTGCAGCCCGCTTATTCGCGAATACCGGCTTCGCGAATCAGCTTTCCCCACTTGGTCATTTCGGATTTGATCGTCGCCGCGAATTCCTCCGGCGTGGTAGCCATCGCATCGGTACCGGCAGCGACGAGTTTTTCTTTCACGTCGGGCCGCCTCATGATGCGCACGATTTCGGTGTTGAGCTGATGAATGACGGGATCAGGCGTGCGCGCCGGCGCAAACATGCCGTTCAGCGACACTGACTCGTAACCGGGCAGTGCCGCGGCCAGCAACGGCAGGCCGGGTGCCAGCGCCGTCGGTTGCAGGCTGGTCACTGCCAGCGCGCGCAATTTCCCCGACTTGATGTGCGGCGTCACCGAGCCCGCGGTCGGAAACATCATTTCCACCTCACCGCTCAACAATCCGATCAATGAACCGCCGGTGCCCTTGTAGGAAACGCGCACGATGTCGAGTTTCGCCATCGCCTTGAACAACTCCGCAGCGAGATGCGGCGCGGCGCCCAGCGAGCCCGCCGCGTAATTGAGTTCTCCCGGCCGCGCCCTGGCCAGCGCAATCAATTCACGCACCGATTTCACCGGCAGCGACGGATGCACGACGACGATATTGGGCGAAGCCGCCACCAGCGTGATCGGCGCAAAATCCTTCACCGGATCCCAGGGCGTGTTGCTGCGGATGAACGGCGACAGCCACACCGCGCTGCCGTAGAGCAGCAGCGTGTAGCCGTCGGCGGGAGCGCGGGCGACGATTTCAGCGGCGATGGTGCCGCGGTTGTCGATGATCACGGTCTGTCCGATCACCGGACGCAGCTCCTGCGCAATCAGCCGCGCCACGATGTCGTTCGCACTGCCCGGCGCAACCGTGACGATGCGCACGGGTTTCGCCGGATAACCCTGTGCGAGCGCTGCGCACGGCATCCACACGCCGCACAGGCACATCACCACGAACTGTCGCCACCTTCGCATGGTCCCTCGCTGTAATCGTATAACTATTTGTTTATATTTACTTTTAATGCGAAGTCAGCGAGCGTAG
>JANNHN010000094.1:0-7523 GCA_031404395.1 Betaproteobacteria bacterium | reverse complement strand
TACACGGCAGCGGGACGCCGGTGCGCGCCGTGGACGGCGTGTCGTTCGATATCGCGGCGGGCGAAACTTTCGCGCTGGTCGGCGAGTCGGGTTGCGGCAAATCGATGACTGCGCTGTCGATCATGCGCCTGTTGCCCGACGCGGGCGAAATTACCGCGGGTACGGTGGTGCTCGGCGGGCTCGATCTGCTGGCGTTGCCGGAGTCGGGCATGCGCGATGTGCGCGGCCGGCGGGTGGCAATGATTTTTCAGGAACCGGGGCTGTCGCTGAATCCGGTGATGACCGTCGGCGCGCAGATTGCCGAGGCGGTGCGCCGCCATACCGCGCTTGCCGGCGCTGCGGTGGAGATACGGGTGCTGGAACTGCTCGAGGCGGTGCGCATGCCGGATGCGCAGCGGCGCATCGCCGAATACCCGTTCCAGCTCTCCGGCGGCATGAAACAGCGCGTAATGATTGCCATTGCGCTCGCCTGCGATCCGGAGTTGCTGATCGCCGATGAGCCGACAACGGCGCTCGACGTGACGGTGCAGGCGCAGGTGCTGGATTTGTTGCGCGATCTGCAGCGTTCACGCGGCATGGCGATGCTGCTGATTACCCATGATCTGGGCGTGGTGGCGCAGATGGCGCAGCGCGTGGCCGTGATGTATGCCGGAGAGATCATCGAGACGGCGCCGGTCGCGGCTTTTTTCGCGGGCCCGGCGCATCCCTATGCGCGCAAGCTGTTTGAATCGCTGCCCGAGCGCACCGGACGCGGCCGTGCGCTGGCGGCGATCCGCGGCACAGTGCCGCCGCTGACGCAGGTGTTTGCGGGCTGCCGTTTCGTCGAACGTTGTGACCGGGCGTTGCCGCACTGTGCGACGGTGATTCCGGCGTGGGGTGAGGTCATTGCAGGACACTTGGCGAAATGCCACCTCTATTCCAGTGCAGAGTGCAAAGTGCAAAGTGCAGAACGGGGTGAAGCCAGCGCAGAGTGCAAAGTGCCCCCCAAGGGGACTTCCTCCGGGGCGCAAAGTGATGAGCGAACTGCATCGCGCGAACCTGCAGCGCGCTCTTCCAATTCTGCACTTTGCACTTTGCACTCTGCACTCCTGCAGGTCGCAGACCTACGGGTACACTTTCCCATCCGCAAGGGGCTGTTGCAGCGCGTGGTCGGTTACGTCAAAGCGGTCGATGGCGTGTCATTTACACTGGCTGCCGGTCGCACGCTGGGGTTGGTCGGTGAATCCGGTTGTGGCAAGACTACGGTCGGCAAGAGTCTGCTGCGGTTGATTGAGCCGACCGGCGGGCAGGTGACGCTGGACGGCGCGGATTTTCTTGCGCTCAGTCGCAAAGCGTTGCGCGCGCAGCGACGGGTTGCGCAAATCATATTTCAGGATCCGTATGCTTCACTGAATCCACGCGTGCGCATCGGCGATGCGCTGGCGGAAGGCATGCTGGCGCTGGATATCGGTCACGGCGCAGCAGATCGAGAGGCACGCATCGACGCTTTGCTCGGCGAAGTCGGACTGGGGCCGGAGGTCAAGGTGCGTTATCCGCACGAGTTCTCCGGCGGACAGCGTCAGCGCATCGCGATCGCCCGTGCGTTGTCGGTGGAGCCGCGGCTGATCGTCTGTGATGAGCCGACCAGTGCACTGGACGTTTCGGTGCAGGCGCAGATTCTCAATTTGCTGAAGCGCCTGCAGCGCGATCACGGACTCGCCTACCTGTTTATCAGCCACAACATGGCGGTGATCGAAACCATGGCCGACGATGTGGCCGTGATGTACCTGGGGCGCATTGTCGAGACCGGCACGGTGGAGGAGGTGCTGCGCAATCCGCGGCATCCGTATACGCAAGCCTTGTTGTCGGCGGTGCCGGTGGCCGATCCGCAGGCGAGCCGCGCGATTATCCGGCTGGGCGGCGATCTGCCGTCATCGGTGAACCCGCCACCGGGTTGTCATTTTCATCCACGCTGCGGCGCGGCGCTGCCGCAATGCAGTCTGGAGTATCCGGAGGAGCGGCGCAGCGGCGCAGCGCATGGCGTGCGCTGCCATCTCTACGATTGAATCAGCGGGAGTTCTGCGCTGCGACTACAGTCGATGCAGAGTTCTTCGGCGCCACGTTTTTTTTGGGCGCTGCCTTGACCGTAGCTTTGGCGCGTTTGACTGGCGCCTGCTTTGATGTTGCCGCCCGCACGGCCACTGTCTTCTTGCCCGATTTCTTGCCGACGTTCTTGTTGCGCGCCGTTTTGTAGGCCTTGGACAGGGTGACCGGCGTTGCCGGCAAGTCCGGCAGGTTGGGCGTTGCACCGGCTTTGACCGGAACGAGCAGCGGCTGCCCGGTGCGGAATTTGTTGTTGCCGCTGATGCCGTTGACTTGTTTCAGTTCGGCCATGCTCATGCCGTATTTCGCGGCAATTTTCTCGGGTTTCTCTCCGGCTTTCATGGTGTGCGCCTGCCAGGACACCAGCGGTTCATCATGGTTCTGCAGATTGGTCTGGAATGCTGCGACCTTGTCACGCGGCAATACGATGGTTTCTGCAGCGCCGGCCTTGATGACCGCTTTGTTGTGCGCCGGGTTGAGAAATCTGAATTCGTCGAGCGGCATGCCGGCAAATTTCGCCGCCAGCTTGACGTCGATGTGCCGTTGCACGATGACCGTGGCGAAGTAGGGTTCGTTGGGTACTTGCGCCAACCGGATGCCGAAACGCGCCGGATCGCTGATGATGTTTTTCACGGCGATCAGCTTGGGCAGGTAATGGCGTGTTTCCGCCGGCATGGTCAGGCTGGCGTAGTCCGTGGGCAGCCCTTTTGCCTGATTGCGCGCGATGGCGCGGCTGACCGCACCTTCGCCCCAGTTATAGGAGGCCAGCGCGAGTTCCCAGTCGCCGAACTGCTTGTGCAGTTTTTCGAGATAGTCGAGCGCGGCATTGGTGGCCGCGATCACGTCGCGGCGGCCGTCATACCACCAGTTCTGGCGCAGGCCGTAGTGCTTGCCGGTCGAGGGAATGAACTGCCACAGTCCCGAGGCATGCGCTTTGGAATAGGCCTGCGGGTTGTAGGCGGACTCGATCATCGGCAGCAGCGCAATCTCCGCCGGCATTTTGCGGCGCTCGATTTCTTCGACGATGTGGTGCAGATAGTGGCTGCCGCGCCCAATCATGCGCGCGAGGTAGTCGGGCTTGGATGCGTAGCGGCTTTCCCAGTCGCGGACCAGCTCGGTGTCCATAGCGCGCATCGCAAATCCGTTGCGGATGCGCTCCCACATGTCGCGTGGCGGCGACTTGACTGCAGCTTCGGCTGCCGGCGGTTGTACTGCCGAAACCGAAACCGGGACTGGATTCAGAACTGCGGTTGCTGCCGGTAACGCGACCGGGGTGGTCACAGTCTTGTTGGTGTCGAGCGCCGTCGATTCGCCTTCCGGCAACTGTGCGCAACCTGCGGCCAGCAGCAGGGCGGTGAGCATTGCGAATCGCGTAGTGTTTTTCGTCATGCGTGCCTGGTCGGTGGTTCTGCGCCGGCGGGCGCAACAGTGCCTGATAGTAGTGGTGGTCGCCCGCAAAGTCAACGCAGATATTGCTTAATAATCAATGTTTTACTGCGGCAATCGGAGGATAGACATGAAAATCCGTGACAGATGTCCTCAAAAATTGTTCTTCCAGTCGCGGATTTCCGCCAGCACGCTGACCGGATCGGACAGCGCTTTTGCCGCCCGTGCGCTGGCGCTGCGGATGAGCGCCGGCTCGGTGACGCGCAGAAAGGGGTTGGTCGCTTTTTCCTGGCCGATGGTGGAGGGCAGTGTCGGGCGATCCTGTGCACGCAGAGCCTGCATTTGTGTTTCCAGTTCCGGCAGGCGGCGGTTGTCCGGATCAGCGACCCTGGCAAACCTGATGTTCGAGAGCGTGTATTCATGCCCGCAATAGACACGGGTGTCGTCGGGCAGGCGTGCGAGCCGCGTCAGCGAGTCGTGCATCTGGCGCGGCGTGCCTTCGAACAGCCGGCCGCAGCCGGCGGCGAACAGCGTGTCGCCGCAGAACAGCATGCCGTCGCCGTGGAAAGCAATGTGTGAGCGCGTGTGCCCGGGAATTTCGATGACTTCCATGGCGATGTTGAAATGCGGCAGTACGAAGCGCTGGCCGTCGCCGAGCCGCTCACTGACTTCCGGGATGCGCTCGTCGCGCGGGCCGTAAACCGGCACCTTGCGGTGCGCCAGCAGCGCGGCATTGCCGCCGACATGATCGGCATGGTGGTGTGTGTTGAGTATGGCGACCAGCATGAGGTTTTCGCGGGCGAGATAGTCGAGTACGGGCTGTGCGTCGCCGGGATCGACGACAGCGGCATGGGTGGCGTCGCTCAGCGTCCAGATATAGTTGTCGGCAAAAGCCCGCAGCGGCACTACTTCGTAACTCTGCATTCCAGGCTCCAATTACGTTCCAATTTTGATCGGTTGTAGGGCGGGAGCAGCGCAGCGTATCCCGCCTTCGGTGAATCCCGGAACGGCGGGATGCGTTTTACTCCTCCCGCCCTACGAGTTTGAGATAGTGCCATGACCATGAAGCTCCAATTTTGATCAGCCGATGATTATTTGATTTAAACTCGCGGCATGTCAATTGCAGCGGCCGGTCTTTCGGCAACCTTTTCGGCAACACAATGGCTGGCGAGTTCCGCCGGCCAGTACGTGATTGCACGTGAGCAGGCTTATTTTGACGAGGCTGTCGCCGACGTCTTTGGTTACCACGCACTGCAGCTGGGGCTGGAGCAGGTGGATCTGCTGCAGGCGAGCCGCATCCCGCTGCGGGTCACTGTCGGCATGCAAGGCACGGTGGGGCTGCGCGCGGATTTCCGCGACCTGCCGATTGAGTCCAACAGCGTCGATCTGATGGTGCTGCCCCACGCCCTGGAATTTTCCGAGCATCCGCATCAGGTGGTGCGCGAGGTGGCGCGGGTGCTGCGTCCGGAAGGCCATGTCGTCATCGCCGGATTCAATCCGCTGAGCTTGTGGGGCGTGCGCCGCGGCCTTGGGCCGCACCGCGAGTTTCCGTGGAGCGGCCGTTTCATCCATTTGCCGCGGGTCAAGGACTGGTTTGCGCTGGTCGGCCTGGAAATCGTTGCCGGCGCGATGAAATGTTATGCCCCGCCGTGCACAGAACAGAAGTGGCTTGATCGTTTCAAGTTCATGGAGGATGCCGGCGATCGCTGGTGGCCGATTGCCGGCGGTGTGTACTTTCTGCAGGCGATCAAGCGGGTACGCGGCATTCGTCTGATCATGCCGAAATGGAGCGACCGCGCGGCGCCCAAGAAAAATCTGGCGCCGGTGCCGGTGCCGGAGCGGGTGCGCGACAAAGAAGGGGCGGCGGCGCGGACGCGCGTGCAATGAGCGACTGATGATGAGTGATTTGATCGACATCTATACCGACGGCGCCTGCAAAGGCAATCCCGGCGTCGGCGGCTGGGGCGCGCTGCTCCGCGGCACCGGCAAGACGCGCGAACTGTTTGGCGGCGAAGCGCATACCACCAACAACCGCATGGAACTGACCGCGGTGATCCGCGCGCTGGAAGCGCTCAAGCGCTCGTGCCGCGTGCGGCTGCATACCGATTCGAAATACGTGCAACAGGGTATTTCGGAGTGGATACATGCCTGGAAAAAACGCGGCTGGAAAACAGCCGACAAAAAACCGGTCAAGAACGAAGACCTGTGGCGTCAACTCGACGAGCTTGCCGCGCAGCACGAGATCGAATGGCTGTGGGTCAAGGGACATTCCGGCCATGACGGCAACGAGCGCGCCGACGAACTCGCCAATTGCGGTGTGGAGAGCATGAAGCCAGGGCAGACGGTATGACGGTGATGCGCCAGGTCATACTGGATACCGAGACCACGGGCCTTGATCCCAAGCTCGGCCACCGCATTATCGAAATTGCCGGTGTGGAGCTGGTTAACCGCCGGCTGACCGGTAAACACTTTCATCGCTACATCAATCCGGGGCGCGACAGCGACGAAGGCGCGCTGCAGGTGCATGGCCTGACCACTGAATTTCTCGGCGACAAGCCGAAGTTCAGTGAGATCGTTGCTGAATTCCTCGAATACATCACCGGTGCGCAACTGATCATCCACAACGCGCCGTTCGATACCGGATTCCTCGACAGCGAACTGGCGCTGGCGCGCAATAAAAATCTTCGCAGTTTCTGTCCCGACGTGATCGACACGCTGCGCATGGCCAAGGATCTGCATCCGGGTAAGCGCAACAATCTGGATGCCTTGTGCGAGCGCTACCAGATCGACAACTCGGCGCGGACACTGCACGGTGCGCTGCTCGATGCCGAACTGCTGGCTGATGTCTATCTGGCGATGACCCGCGGGCAGGACAGTCTGATCGTCGAGGTGCAGGCCACGCGCGCGGAGGTGCAGGCCGCGGCGATCAAACGCGGTGAACTGAAACTCAAGGTGGTGCGCGCATCATCCGCGGAGATCGCCGCGCACGAAGCGCAGCTCGCCGACATTGACCAGGCCAGCGGCGGTGCGCTGTGGCGTGGCACATTACCCTGATTCGGGTATCGCTGATTCAGTTCAGGTCTGACTTCGGCATCCACGCCGGGATGTCACGTTGCCCGTGTAACACGCGCCAGACATCGATGTAATCGTCGCGCTCGATGTAGAAGATCAGATGCGGGTAGCGTGCCAACGGCCAGAACCGCAGACCAGGAAGGTTCAACTCGTGCGCGTAGCGAAGAGAGCCGGTGGCGGGATGGCGTCCAATATGGGCGTAGGCTTGTTCCAACGCAACGACGAAACCGAGCGCAGCCTGCGCTGCGCCCTCGCTGAGGTAATAATCGATGGCCGCATCAACATCCCGGTTAGCCAGCTCACGCGGGATGACCGACCGGGATTTCACCTGCGAACGCGTTGCTGGGCGCGCTTGCGCAGCCTGGCGAAATAGGCGCTGTCAGCAGGTGCGGCTGCAGCAGAGGCAGCACCTTCCAGTAGCAAGCCACGCAGGCGTAGCCGATCCGAATCCTTGCGGATCAGTTCGCGCACGTACTCGCTGCTGGTGCCATAGCCGCCTTGAGCGACCTGATCATCGACGAAGTCCTTGAGCGATTCGGGTAGGGAGATGTTCATTGTGCTCATGGCGCAAGCCTAGACGATTTGGCAAAAATTGGCAAGCCGGGCTCTCGAAGCATTGGACACACCTGATTAGCCTCCGACCCGGACTCGAACCAGGAACCTGCGGATTAACGGTCCGCGGTCAACGCGAGGAGCTGCCGGAAGGAATCTGCAAACAGTTGCAGACCCTCGACCTGCAATTGTTCTCCTGCCGCATCCAGATCAATGCCCAGCGCCCGCAGCGCGGCGTACTGTTCGCGTGCGCGCTCCAGATCACGCTCCAGCATGGGCTCGGCTTTGCCGTGGTCGCGGAATGCGGCCAGCGTGGCGTCGGGAACCGTGTTGATGGTCTGCGCGCCGATCAGCGACTCCACATACAGCACATCGTTGTAAGCGGCATTCTTGGTGCCGGTGCTGGCCCACAGCAGGTTCTGCGGCCGCGC
>JANNHN010000093.1:0-4338 GCA_031404395.1 Betaproteobacteria bacterium | reverse complement strand
CAGATGCTGCGCGGATAATCCGTTGCGCAGGAACAGCAGTTCATCGCCGCTTTCCAGCCCTTGTTCCCAGGCGGGATTATCGCTGAGGGTGTCGCGCAGTACTTCCTGGTCGTCCCGTTGCCGTTGTGCGGCTACCGGGCGTGGGCGGGGGCGCGTAACGGGCGCGCGATTGAGTGGCGCCAGCGGGGTGACGTCCGCCAGCGCGGCGCCCCACAAGGGGACTTGCTTCGCGGCGCCCCCCAAGGGGACTTGCTTCGCAGCGCCCCCCAAGGGGACTTGCTTCGCAGCGCGTAGCAATTCTTTTTCTTCCGGCGCAGCGTGCTCATTACGCGACTTGCTCTGTTTCACGGTACATCTCCATCATCCGCTGTGCATCAGACGGGACCGAATCAGATCAGCCCTTTGCTTTCGAGATATTTCTGCGCGTCGAGCGCCGCCATGCAGCCGGTGCCGGCGCTGGTCACGGCCTGGCGATAGACGTGATCCTGCACGTCGCCTGCGGCAAAAACGCCGGGTACGCTGGTCGCCGTCGCATCGCCGTTGAGTCCGCTGCGGGTGACGATGTAGCCGTTTTTCATGTCCAGTTGCCCGTCAAAAATACCGGTATTCGGCTTGTGACCGATGGCGATGAACACGCCCTGCAATTGTTTGTCCGTGGTTGCGCCGGTTTTGGCGTGTTTGATGCGCATGCCGGTGACGCCCGTGTTGTCACCCAGCACTTCATCGAGTACGTGATCCCAGAGAATCGTGGCCTTGCCGGCGGCGACACGCTCGTTGAGTTTATCGACGAGGATGGCTTCAGCGCGGAATTTGTCGCGACGATGGACGACGGTCACATGCTTGGCAATATTGGTCAGGTACAACGCTTCCTCGACCGCGGTATTGCCGCCGCCGATCACCGACACATCCTGGTTTTTGTAGAAAAAACCGTCGCAGGTGGCGCATCCGGACACGCCTTTGCCCATGAATTTTTCCTCGGAGGGCAGACCGAGATACATCGCCGAGGCGCCGGTGGCGATGATCAGCGCATCGCAGGTGTAAGTGCCCTGATCGCCCACCAGGGTGATCGGAGATTCCTTGAGGCGCACGGTATGAATGTGATCAAACACGATTTCCGTGTTGAAGCGTTCCGCATGTTTCTGGAAACGGGTCATCAGGTCGGGGCCCTGCACGCCGTCCGCGTCGGCAGGCCAGTTGTCGACGTCGGTGGTGGTCATCAGTTGCCCGCCCTGGGCAAGACCGGTGATCAGCACGGGTTTGAGGTTGGCGCGGGCAGCATAAACTGCTGCGGAATAACCGGCAGGGCCGGAGCCGAGGATCAGTACCCGGCAGTGTTTGGTGGTTTTGATGGTGTTGGTCATGGTCCGCAGGAGGTGGGGATATGTTGAAAAAATCAAGAATGTAGCAGTTTGGTGCTGATGGCGCGAGTCGGCCGCTGTCGCTGTGTAGCGCGTAAGTCTTTGCTATATAATGAAATAATTGATTTCTGTCGGGTATTTTTAGTCATGAACTCCATGATTAAACGGCAGCAGTCAGTATCTGGGCAGCGGCACAAGAAGGGACCGCATGATCCACGAAAAAGGGGGTCCGCTTGGGGGAGTGATCGCAGTGGTAGCGACCGTACTGGTCGCGCTGCCGGCATGTGCATTCGCCGCTGCTCCCACAGCGCCTTTCTCATTATCCGGCGATGGCCGGACGTTTGTGCCGACGCTGGATACCGTACGCGCAGCCGATGCGGGCGCACCCTTGCACGGCCTGTTGCTGGCACAGGCCGGCGCGGTTGCCGGCGATGATGCTTCCGGCGGCGCAGGCCTGAAATTCGAGATCCGCAGCTATCGCCTTGACGGCAATACGCTGTTGCCGTTGCCGGATGTCGAAAACCTGTTGCGGGCATATACCGGGAAAAGTCGTGATTTCGGCGACGTGCAGCAGGCGCTGGAGGCATTGCAGGCGCTTTATACCGAGCGCGGGTACGCCGGGATCCAGATTACGCTGCCGGAACAGGAACTTGAACGGGGCGACGTCACTTTTAAAGTCATCGAGCCGCGGATCGCGCGGGTGCTGGTCGAAGGTAATGAGCATTTCAGCGCTGACAGCGTGCGTCGCAGCGTACCCTCGCTGGTTCCCGGTACTACACCCAATACGCAGTTGATCGCGGCCAGTGTCAAAGTCGCCAATGAAAGTCCGGCCAAGCAGAGTGCGGTACTGCTGCGGCCTGCGGTAGCCGATGGCGAGGTCGATGCAGTAATTCGTGTGGCCGATGTCGAGCCGCTGCGTTACAGCGTCAGTTTTGATAATACTGGCAACAAGGAAACGGGGAAATACCGGGTCGGGTTCGCGCTGCAACATGCCAACCTGTTCGACCGTGATCACATTCTGACGGCGCAGTACATCACCTCGCCGGAAAATCCGAAGGACGTCGCGGTGGCCGGCCTGGGCTATCGCATCCCGCTCTATGCGCGCGGCGATTCCATAGATCTGATCGCCGGTTATTCAAAGGTCAATTCCGGCACCGTACAGGAACTGTTTGAGGTGTCGGGGCAGGGCGCCATATACGCGGTTCGTTATAACCAGAACTTCCGCAAATGGCGCGACATGGATCATCGGCTGGTCTATGGCCTCGATTACCGTGCTTACCAGAATCTGGTGACTCCGGTGGGCGGCACTTTCAATTTTGTGCCCGACATCACGGTACATCCGCTCAGCCTGACTTACAGCGGACAGATTCGCGGGGATCAGCGCGACTACAATTTTTATCTGGGGTACTCGCGGAACATTCCCGGCGGCAATGATGGCGGCGACGTCACGTTCAAGAATTCACGGCGCGATTCGCGGGCGGCGTACCGGATCTGGCGTTTCGGCGCTTCTCACTCGGCAACTTTCTTCAAAGAATGGCAGTACCGCTTGAAACTCGATGCGCAATATTCGCCGGATGCGCTGATCGCTGCCGAACAGTTCGGCATGGGCGGCGCAGAAAGCGTGCGGGGTTTCAACGAGCGCTATTCGGTGAATGACAAGGGGCACCGCATCAACATGGAAGTTTATACGCCGGAGGTAGGCAAGCTGCTGGGCCTGGATACCGCGCGGGTGCGGTTTCTGGGGTTCTACGACATGGGGCATACCGGTCGCAATTCACTGCAGGCGGGAGAACTGCATCGCGTGAGCCTCGACAGTGTTGGTCTCGGCATGCGCATGAGCTACGGCACTCGGCTGACTGTGAAAGCTGACTACGCGCAGGTGATGCACGACGGCACCCAGACCGGCAGGGAGGTCGGTCGCACCTATAACAATCGCTGGCACATTATGATCGGCTACGTGTTTTAGGTGGGAGATGCATAATTTTTTAATAAAAACAACAGGTTACTTGAAACTTCCGGATTTTTTCAGGATGTGATTTATTGCACAGTTAATAGCGGTAACGAGGCATACACTGCCGAGTTAATTCATCAGCGTATTGCGCATGTCGATCAGGACTTGCGCTGGCGCTGGCCGGGGGGTGCTGATGCGAAATCGTAACAGCAACAAATGCGTCACCTGGCAGCGCACTGCGCTGGCCGGTGCTGTTGCTGCGTGTTTCGCCGGCAATACCGCACTGGCCAATCCCACGGGGCCGGCGGTGGCGCAGGGACAGGCCACGTTTGCTACCCAAGGCAACACGCTCACCGTCACCAATGCGCCGGGCACGGTGATCAACTGGCAGGCGTTCTCGATTGCCGGCGGCGAGATCACCCGCTTCATTCAACAGTCGCAGGTCAGCGCCGTCCTCAACCGGGTCAGCGGGGTGAATCCGTCCACGATCCTCGGCACCCTGCAATCCAACGGGCGGGTGTTTCTGGTCAATCCCAACGGCATCACCATCGGCCCCGGCGCGAATATTGACGTCGCCGGCTTCATGGCCTCGTCGCTGAATCTGTCGGACAGTGATTTTCTCGCCGGGCGCATGCGCTTTACCCCAACACCCGGCGCGGGCAGCGTGGTCAATCAGGGCACGATCAATACGACCTCCGGCGGCATGGTGTATCTGGTTGGCCAGGACGTGCAGAACAGCGGCATCATCCGCAGCCCGCAGGGCGAGATCATCCTTGCTGCGGGCAAAAGCGTCGAACTGGTGGATGCGCAGACACCGGAAGTGCGGGTGCAGGTCACGGCGCCCGACAATCAGGCGGTGAATCTCGGGCAATTGATCGCGGCTGGCGGTCGCATTGGTATGTACGGTGCACTGGTGAAACACAGCGGTGTCGCCAACGCCAACACGGCGGTGATGGGCGAGAACGGGAAGATCGTCTTCAGGGCCGTCAAGGACGTGACGCTGGAGGCAAGCAGCGTGGTCACGGCCAA
>JANNHN010000092.1:0-4240 GCA_031404395.1 Betaproteobacteria bacterium | reverse complement strand
TTGATCTCAGGCGGCTACTGCGCGAAATCGCGCACGTTGCCAGAGGTAAATCGGCACACCGATCGCAAGTCCGATTATGTCGGTAATCGTGCCCGGGTGAATCAGGAACAGCGCGGCGCCGAACAGCACCACGCGCAGCGGCATCGGGAGCTTGCCGCCGAACCAGCCCTCGGTCGAGCCCGCCAGGAACCAGACCCCGATTGAGGCCGACACAAATGCCTGCGCAATCGCCGTCCACTCCCCCTGCATCAGCAACACCGGCGCAAAAAAGAACATGAACGGAATGATGAATGTCGCCAGTCCCATTTTCAGCGCGATCCATGACGTTTTCCACGGGTCGGCATTGCACATGCCCGCCGCGGCAAATGACGCCAGCGCCACCGGCGGCGTAATCGCCGAAATCACCGCAAAATAGAAAATAAACATGTGCGCGACCAGCGGAGGAATACCGATCTTGGTCAGTCCCGGCGCGATCACTGCAGCAGCTATGGCATAAGCGGCGGTGGTAGGCATGCCCATGCCGAGTATCAATGCCACCATGGCAGCGAAGAGCATCGCGATCAATTGACTGGCGCCGGCAATCCCGAGGATCAGTTCGGAAAAACGCCCGCCGATCCCCGTCAGCGCCACCACGCCGACAATGATACCGGCGCAGGCGCACACGGCAATCAGCTGTATCGTGTCACGCGCAGCAAGGTTGAGGGCTTCCAGCGTCTTGCGCCACCCAAACATGAACACCAGCACAAGAATCATCGCGAATGCCAGCGCCATGCCTGCCCAGTTGCCAATGATGCCCTCCAGCAACGCCGGGACATAAGTGATCACCAGGCCGGCAGCGGCGCCGATGGCCACCAACGACAATACGCGCACCAGCAGCCCGGTGGCGAACGCAAACCGGGGGCCCGCCGGCGTTTTAGCCGCAAGCTGCAGGTCGAGATCCCCGTAGCGCACCGCCAGCCAGCCGACGACCAGCGCGGTCAGGATGCCTAACCCGCCCGCGCGGAACGGCGAATAGCCGTCGAGCAGCGCCCAGACCAGCACGACGATCGGCGCAAACAGGTAGAGCCGTTTCAGCATCTCCAATAACGGCGGCAGTTCGTCTTTGCGCAGGCCGCGCAGGCCCAGGCGGATGGCATGCAAGTCGACGTGGATCCAGCAGGCAATGTAGAACAGCAATGCCGGGATCACCGCGGCCAGCGCGATCTCGCCATAGGGGATGCCGGTAATCTCCGCCATCAGGAATGCACCGGCGCCCAATACCGGCGGCGTGATCTGGCCTCCGGTGGACGACGTCGCCTCAATGGCCGCCGCCGTGGCCCGGTCATAACCGACCTTGCGCATCATCGGGATGGTCACCATTCCCGAGGCCACCACATTGGCGACAGCCGAGCCCGAAATCGAGCCGAACAGGATGCCTGAGGCGACTGCCGCCTTCGCCGGACCGCCGCGCGCCCAGCCGAACATCGCGTTGCACAGGTCGTTGATGTAGTCGCCAACCTTGGACACCTGCAGGAACGCGGCAAAAGTGACAAACAGGATGATGTACGAGGACGACACCTGCGTGGTCACGCCGAAAATGCCGTACTCGCTGTAGATGTAAGTGAAGAAACGCGGGATCTCGAAGCCTTTGTGCTCCAGTACGCCGGGCATCCACGGCCCGACAAAAGAGTAAAGGATGAAGATGCCCGCAATAATCGGCAACGCCAGACCCGCTGTGCGCCGCGTGAACTCCAAGACCAGCAGCGTGCCGATGAATCCCGAGATGACATCCCCGGTGGTGAATTGCGCGCCGGCGCGGAACAGCAGGCCGTCCAGCTCGATGACGATGTAAACCGTGCAGGCGACGAAGGCAATGACAAAAATCCAGTCATACCAGGGAACCCCGATGCCACGCACACGACTGCTGGCGGAATACAGCATGAAGCCGATCGCCCCGCCCCAACCC
This sequence comes from Betaproteobacteria bacterium, assembly GCA_031404395.1. Taxonomy (GTDB): domain Bacteria; phylum Pseudomonadota; class Gammaproteobacteria; order Burkholderiales; family SG8-41. The sequence goes on along the minus strand of JANNHN010000092.1, from coordinate 2,295 downwards.
ACGTGGATCGCCCGGAACAACAGGGGTTCCAGCGAATAGACGTTCAGTACAAAGAGGTGAAACAGCGTGAAGCCCACGCACAACACGGCCAGCAGGATGGTCTCCCAGCGGTGCAACAAGCGCTTGTTGCCGCCGAACTCCTCATCGGCCATCGGCGGTTTGATGACGTCTTCTGTTGTTGGTGTGCTCATGCTTTATCCTCTCCCGGACAAAAAAAACCGCACTGTGCTTGCGCCCAGTGCGGTGTATGGCGAATAACCGATCAGCCCTTGTATTCCGGCGGGATCAGGTGTTTGGGCACGGTGATGCCCTTTTCCTTGAAGTAGCGGATTGCGCCCGGATGGAACGGCAAAAAGCCGTTGCGATCCCAGTTCTGCACCAGGGTTTCCTTCGATGCCGCATGGCCCTTGATCATTTGCGAATTGTTCTCCAGCACCGCCTTGACCACCGCATAAACCAGATCGTCGGCCACATCCTTGTTGGCAATGGCGAAGTTGTACAAGCCGACCGTTTTGTGGTCTTCAGTGAGCGACTTGTAGGTACCCTTGGGGATCATGGAATCGGACAACTCCGGCATCGCCGCTTTCAGCTTCTTGATCTCGTCGGTGCTGAACGTGAAGAAACGCACCTTGTTGGTGGTCTCCAGTTCCGAATAAACGGGAATCGGCACACCGGCGCAGAACGGGAATGCGTCGATCAGGCCGTCCTGCAATCCAGCTCCCATGTCAGAAGCCTGACCGTTCTGAATGGTCGTGTTAATACCCAGCGCCTTGAACATCAGCGGGAAATACGTGCCGCAGGTGCCGGCGCGCGGGCCGATGCCGGATTTCTTGCCGGCCAGGTCTGCAACCGACTTGATCGGGCTTTTCTCCAGCACTACAAAATGAAACGGCGTGTCATACATCGGAAACATCGCACGGATGTCGCGGTACTGCTTGTTCTGCGTCCACGCCGCCTTGCCTTCCCAGGCCTGCAGTGCAATCCCCATCGTGGTCATGCCGAAATCGACCTGCTTGGATTCCGTCAGGATGATGTTCTGGTTAGGCCCCTGGGTCTGCTGGGTGCTGATGTTGGTGCCAAGTTTCTCGTTGACGAGACTGGCCCAGACCTGGCCGTAAACGAAATACAGCCCACCCACTGAGGCCGTTCCCAGCGTCAGGTTCTTCGGCCAGTTCGGATTCGGTTTGGCTTGCGCGAGCGCGCCGGTCGCCAGGGTCAAGCCAGTCAACACCGCCAGTGCAAACTTGGTGATTTGTGCAATTCTCATGGTCTTCTTCCTCGTATTGGAACGTCATGAAAACAGGAGGCGCCTCTGATGGAGCGCGGTATTCTTATTCTCCTGCGAATAACCGAGTCCAGATTAACAAAGCCCCTCTGATTTAGCAAACACAGCAACACACAATTGCCGGGTTCAGTCTCCAAGTTAATCCGGCGCCCAAACCGGCAGCATGCCGATTGTGCCCGGGCGCACCCGGAACGCCGAGTCAACGCCCAGATCAGTGACGCATGCCAATTCCCCATTCACAAGAACGCACGGCAACCGGTCGCGCACCCAGGGCGCGATAGCCGCTTCCTGCAGCAGATTGCGCACCGTCCGGCGCCGCGCGCCGGTGCTTAATCGCAGCGATTCACCGCCCCGGCGGGTCCGCACGGTCAGCACCGCGTCCCGCAGTCGCCGCGCATCAATGCCCGCGCCCCTGCGCTTCACCAGTCGCAGCGACCCTCCAAGTTCGGGGATATGCAGCGTGCTGCGACCATCCCAGGCCCATTCCAGATTCGCCGCCGTCCGCGGCAGCGGTTTCACGATATGCAGATGCCCGCGGAATCGCCGTACTTCCACCCCGCTCAGTGTGACGCTGACCCGCGCATCGAGTCGCGCGCTGATCGCCTGCCGCAGCAGTTCATCCAGTCGCACGGCATCAGGCATGGCAACGCCGTTAACCCGCAAAAAGTACCGCAGCACATTGCGTGCGCGTGGCGCATCGAGTCGCGCCAGTCGCGACACCGGCAACGTCGTCATTTTTCCACGGCCAAAATCCTGCAGTGCCAGCGCATCGAGCAGGTCTGCAGCCTCGGCCTGGTGTCGTGCTGCGCGTGCCAGCGTCGCACCAACCCCCGGCACCTTTACCGCCAGCGCCGGCAGGATGTCATGCCGCAAAAAATTTCGCAGGTAGGCGCGATCACGATTGCTCTCATCCTCCACCCATTTCAGACGATGAGCGCGGGCGTAGGCTGCAATGTCCGAGCGTGGCACATCCAGCAACGGTCGCAGCACGGCAGGCGCTGCCCGCGGTG
>JANNHN010000091.1:0-7031 GCA_031404395.1 Betaproteobacteria bacterium | reverse complement strand
CGCGCCGATCATCGTGATGTCGCCATGCGCAAAATTGATCAGGCCAAGAATGCCATAGACCATGGTGTAGCCGAGCGCGACCAGCGCATAGATGCTGCCCAGCACCAGGCCGTTGACAAGTTGTTGCGCGAAAATTTCCATATCCAGAGACGGCAACGGCACCACTAAGGGTGCCGTTGTGTCGGCCTTCGCGGGTTATTTCTTCGCTGCTGCGCCGTCGGCTGCATCAGAGGGCTTGACGGTTTCCAGCGGCTCCCACTTGCCGCCTTTGACCACGTAGATGGTGATCGGACCGTTCTTCAGATCCCCTTTGTCATCGAAAGCGATGGGCCCGATAACGCCCTGATAGCTGGTCTTGCCCACTTCCGGCAGGAATTTTGCCGGATCGGCCGACCTCGCGCGCTTCATGGCTTCGATAAACACCATGACTGCGTCGTAGCCCATCGGCGCAAAGAGCTCGACTTCCTGATTGAATTTTGCCTTGTATTTTTCGAGGAATGACTTGCCGCCGGGCATCTGATCTTTGGGCAGCCCTGGAATGGATGCCATGGCGCCATCAGCAGCGTTGCCGGCGAGCTTGATGAAGTTGGGGGTCTGCATGCCATCGCCGCCGATGAACCTGGCCTTGATGCCGAGTTCTTTCAACTGGCGAATCATCGGGGCGGCCTGCGGGTCGATGCCGCCGAACATGATCAGATCGGGTTTTTTGCCCTTGATCCTGGTCAGGATCGCCTTGAAGTCGGTGTCCTTGTCGGTGGTGTGTTCGCGGGCAACGACCTTGATGTCCATCGTCTTGATCGTGTTCTCGAAGGCGTCGGCCAGCCCCTGGCCGTAGGCAGTGCTGTCGTCGATGACGGCGACGCTGGTGACCTTCAGCGTTTTGGCGGCAAAGCGGGCGAGCGTCGGCCCCTGCTGATCATCATGGGCGACGACACGGAACGCGGTCTTGAATCCCTGCTGCGTGTACTTGGGATTGGTCGATGACGGCGAAATCTGCGGAATGCCGGCATCGGAGTAGATCTTGGACGCGGGAATTGATGCGCCCGAATTGAAATGGCCGACGACGGCGGCAACTTTGGCATCGACGAGTTTTTGCGCGACCGTGGTGGCCTTGGTCGGATTGGCTTCGTCGTCCTCCGACACCATTTCGAATCTTGCCTTCCTGCCGCCGATTTCGATGTTGGCGGCATTGGCGTCTTCGATGGCGAGTTGCACGCCGTTGCGAATATCAATGCCGATATGCGCCTGCGGGCCGGTCAGCGGCGAGGCCGCGCCGATCCTGACGGTCAGCGTCTCTGGAGGCTTGGGCGCTGCTGCTGTGGGGGCGGGCGGCGGCGTTTCTTTGCCGCAGCCGGTCATGACTGCGGCGAGTATCAGGGCGAGGGCGGTGTGGCGCAAAGAAATGTTAGGCATGAGGGCTCCGTGGTGTGTTCATTCAGTATGGCGTGCAACTCTGCGGCTGCCGCCGGATTTTGCAGTGAGTGATTGTCGAATTCTTGTTGGTCTCTTGCCGGGCTCTTGTTTAAGTCATTGTTACTGAAAGAGATTTTATGGATTATCAGAGTTGCCCGGCACAATGTCAATTTAGGCACACGGCTGCGGATATAACAAAAAAGCCGGCGGCGGCCGGCTTTTTGCGGAACACGCGACGGCGCAAACTTACTTCTGTGTCATCACCCAGCGCGCGAGGGTTTTGATGTCGTCTTCCTTGACATGCGCATTGGGCGGCATGGGCGTCGTACCCCAGACCCCGGTGCCGCCGGCCTTGATCTTCTGCGCCAGCTTGGCTTCGGCATCCTTGTCGCTCTTGTACTTGGCTGCGATTTCCTTGAAGCCGGGCCCGATGAGTTTCTTGTCGATGGCATGACAAGTCATGCAGCCGTTCGCCTGCGCGAGTTTTTCCGATGCGGCAACGGTGCCCGCAGCCAGCGTGCCGGCAGCGGCCAAAACGATCAAAAGCAGTTTCATGATTACGGTTACTCCCTGAGTGATGAAGCCGAAAAAGAGTCGCGATTGTAGCCGATAGCGCAGAGGGACTGGAATAGCTATGCCGGGCTGTCCAGCACGCGCTCCAGTTCCGCCGGATCGGTGATTGCGGGCAGGCAATTAACGCCGCGGCAGACCCAGGCGTTGACGCCCGCAGCGGGTACCGGCCTGTCGAGAATTCCATATAACCCGTTGTTTTTATTGAGAATTTCTAATGTCAGTAGAGAAGGCCGATAACACGCCTCCAGTGTTTTTCGCCACACGGTCAGTGCGGTTCGGTCACCACGGAGAATCACGGTCTGCGGCGGGGCCAGGTATTCGTCGAGTGCCGTACACAGGCTGACAAAGGCGCTCGGATGGCGTTCGATATGCGGATAAAACAGTTGCAGCACACGTTCCGCTGTGGCGAGGTAGCGTTGTTCGCCGAGCAGATGTCCCAGTCGCTGCAGCGCATAGGCAGCGATGCCATTACCTGAAGGCGTAGCGTTGTCGTGGCCGGGCTTGGTGCGGTGGATCAGTTGTTCATGGTCATGACTGGTAAAGAAAAAACCGCCATGCGCGCGGTCCTCGAAACGGTCGAGCAGCGCATCGGCCAGCGCGCGGGCAAATTCCAGATCGCTGTCGCGAAATTCCGTCTGCAGCAGTTCCAGCACGGCATCGAGCAGAAAGGCATGATCGTCGAGATAGGCGTTGAGGTGCGCCTTGCTGTCCTTGTACGTCGCCAGCAGACGGCCGTCGCGCCACAGCGTGGTGCGGACAAAATCGAAGGCGTGCTGTGCCGAGCGCAGCCAATCCGGGTTGCCGAACACGCGCGCGGCGCGCGCCATGCCGGAGATCATCAGCGCATTCCAGCTGGCGAGTATCTTGTCGTCGCGACCGGGGGGCACACGCAAGGCGCGGGCGGCGAACAGTTTGGCGCGTGCGGATTGCAGATCCGTGGCGCAGTTCTCCACGCTGCGCCGGAGCGTGGACGCGATTTTTTCCAGCGGCTGCATCATGCGCAGATTCCAGGCATGGCCCTCGAAATTCGGCGCGCGATCGAGGCCGTAGTGCGGCGCGGCCACGGCGTACTCGTCCGGCGTCAGCAGCGCCTGCACCGCATCCGGCGTCCATACATAAAACTTGCCTTCCTCGTGTTCGGAATCGGCATCGAACGAAGAGTAATAACCGCCCTCCGGCGATTGCATTTCGCGCATGACCCACGCTGCGGTTTCCTGCGCCACTTGTGCGTAGCGCGGCGCGTGTGTGACACGCCAGGCATCGCTGTAGAGCGCCAGCAGCGGCCCGTTGTCGTAGAGCATTTTTTCGAAATGCGGGATCGTCCAGGTGTCATCGACGCTGTAGCGGCAAAATCCGCCGCCGAGATGGTCGTAAACACCGCCTTCGGCCATTTTCGTCAATGTATGGATCGCAATGGCCAGCGTATCGCCGCCGCCGTCCAATGCATGCCGGCGCAGGCAGAACATCAGCTCGAACGGATGCGGAAATTTTGGTGCTGAACCAATGCCGCCTTCAACCTTATCGAAGGCTTCAGCCAGCTCGCGCACAGCCAGATCCAGCGGCGCGCGTTTGAGCGCGCGCTGGCCCGCGGCCGCAGGCACTGTGCGCGCCAGCTCCTCGCGCAACGCCGCGTTCTGCTGCAGGATGTCATCGCGTTGTTCACGATAAGCCTGTGCGATGCGCGGCAGCAGATCCCTGAAGCCGGGCATGTTGTAGCGCGGCGTTTTCGGAAAATAAGTGCCGCCGAAAAACGGCGTGCCGTCGGGCATCAGGAACATGGTCAGCGGCCAGCCGCCGCTGCGCCGGGTCAGCATCTGGTGCGCGGTCTGGTAAATCTGGTCGAGGTCGGGGCGCTCTTCGCGATCGACCTTGATGTTAACGAAATGCCGATTCATTGCGGCGGCAACTTCGGCATCTTCAAACGATTCATGCGCCATGACATGGCACCAGTGGCATGCCGAGTAACCGATGGAGAGCAGGATCGGTTTGTCGCTGTCGCGGGCAAGCGCCAGCGCTTCCGCATTCCACGGATGCCAGTCCACGGGGTTTTCAGCGTGTTGCCGGAGGTAGGGCGAGGTTTCCGCGGCGAGACGGTTGGGCATGGGCAGCAAAGTGAACAATCGGCATCCGTTCCGATTGTGTCACACAACATCGGTCAGTCGGTGACGGCGCCTTTGCTCGCCGTCGAAACCACGCGCGCAAACTTGGCGAGTGCGCCACGGGTATAGCGCGGTTTCGGCTGCTTCCATTTCTTTTTGCGCGCCGCAAGTTCTTTCGCGGAGACGTTCAACTGGATCAGCAGCTTAAGGGCGTCGATGGTGATCGAGTCTCCTTCCTTGATCAGCGCAATCGGGCCGCCCTCGAACGCTTCAGGCGCGACATGGCCGACCACCATGCCCCAGGTGCCGCCGGAAAAACGGCCATCGGTGATCAGGCCGACGGATTCACCGAGGCCCTGACCGATCAGGGCGCCGGTGGGTGCGAGCATTTCCTGCATGCCCGGCCCGCCTTTGGGGCCTTCGTAGCGGATCACCACGATGTCGCCCGCCTTGATCTTCTTCGCCATGATGGCTTTCATGCTCGCCACTTCGGAATCGAACACGCGTGCCGGCCCGGTAATTTTCGGCGATTTCAGCCCGGTAATTTTCGCGACGCAGCCTTCCGGCGACAGATTGCCCTTGAGGATGGCGAGGTGGCCCTGTTTGTACAGCGGGTTGTTCCACTGGCGGATGACGTCCTGATCGCGGCGCGGGTTGTCGGGGATGTCTGCCAGCGCCTGCGCCATGGTCCGACCGCTGATGGTCATGCAGTCGCCGTGGAGCAGCCCGTGTTTCAACAGCATTTTCAGCACCTGCGGCACGCCGCCGGCACGATGAAAATCCACGGCCACATAGCGGCCTGACGGTTTCAGGTCGCACAGTACCGGCACCTTGCGGCGGACGCGTTCGAAATCGTCGATGGTCCATTTCACCTGCGCGGCGTGCGCGATGGCGAGGTAATGCAGCACGGCATTGGTCGAGCCGCCAGTGGCCATGATCAGTGCCACTGCATTTTCGATGGATTTACGGGTGACGATGTCGCGCGGCCGGATGTTGTGCTTGATGGCGTTGACCAGCAGCAGGGCAGATTGCGCCGCCGAGTCGGCCTTCTCCGTATCAGGCGAGGCCATTTGCGATGAACCGAGCTCGCTCATGCCCAACGCCTCGAACGACGACGACATGGTGTTGGCGGTGAACATGCCGCCGCAGGCGCCCACCGACGGGCAGGCGTTTTTCTCGATGCCGATGAAATCCTCGTCGTTCATCTTGCCCGCGGCATAGGTGCCGACGGCCTCGAAGACGCTGACCACGGTCAAATCCTGACCTTTCCATTTGCCGGGCTTGATGGTGCCGGCGTAAACATAGATGCCGGGCACGTTCATGCGCAGCATCGCGATCATGCCGCCGGGCATGTTCTTGTCGCAGCCGCCGCAGACCAGCACGCCGTCCATGGCCTGGCCGTTGACCGCGGTTTCGATGCAGTCGGCGATGACTTCGCGCGACACCAGCGAGTATTTCATCGCCTCGGTGCCCATCCCGATGCCGTCGGTGATGGTTGGCACACCGAACACCTGTGGCATCGCGCCGGCTGATTTGAGCATGGCGATGGCGCGATCAACCAGCGGCTGGATGCCGGCGTTGCACGGGTTCATCGTCGAATGGCCGTTGGCCACCCCAACGATGGGTTTCTCGAAGTCGCCATCGCCGAAACCAACCGCGCGCAGCATGGCACGGTTGGGCGCGCGCGCGACACCGGCAGTGATCAGTTGGCTGCGTTTGTTCAACGGCATGGGTGTTCTCCAGTGTGGTCGGGCGGCTGTGCGCCGATTCGCGGCAGGCGCCGGGGCGGGGCACGTATAATGCGAGTCACATTTTATCGCATCCCCTGAAACCTCCCATGTTTATACACCCGCAGTTCGACCCCGTAGCATTGCAGATTGGACCGATTGCCCTGCGCTGGTACGGGCTGATGTATCTGCTCGGCTTCGCCCTGTTCTGGCTGGCCGGCCGTTACCGTATCGACCGTAATCCGGGCGGCGTATGGACGCGCGCCGATCTCGACGACGCGCTGTTCTTCGGCATACTCGGCACCATCCTCGGCGGCCGGCTGGGGTATGTGTTGTTCTACAAATTCAGCGATTACCTGGCGGCGCCGTGGAAAGTGTTTTACGTGTGGGAAGGCGGCATGTCGTTTCACGGCGGATTTCTCGGCGTGGTCATTGCGATGCTCTGGTTCGCGCACAGCCGCCGGCAGGACTGGCTGCGCATCACCGACTTTATCGCGCCGCTGGTGCCGCTGGGACTGGCGGCGGGGCGCATGGGCAATTTCATCAACGCCGAGTTATGGGGGCGTGCAACCGATGTGCCGTGGGCGATGGTGTTTCCCAACGTGGATCGCGTTGCGCGCCACCCCTCGCAACTTTATGAATTTGCGCTCGAAGGCGTCGTGCTGTTCGTGACCCTGTGGTGGTTTACGCAGAAACCGCGTCCGCGCGGCGCGGCGTCGGCACTGTTCCTGATCGGCTACGGCGCATTCCGTTTCGGCGTGGAATACACGCGCGAACCCGACGGCTTTCTCGGGCTGCTCGCGCTGGGGTTGTCGATGGGGCAGTGGCTGTCACTGCCGATGATGCTCGCCGGCGCAGCCATGCTGGCCTGGGCGCTGACGCGCCCGCGTGCGGCGACTGTTAACAAAACCTAGTTCAGCTTTTTCGGATCCATTGTTCCCGCCGGCGTGGTCTGCGCGCGGCGTTGCGCGCGCCGGTCCAGCAGACGCTGGAAATTTCCCAGCGACAACAGATGTACATACACCCGCGACAGAATGCCGCTCAGCGCCAGCTCTTTCAGCGTATCGGCCGGCAGTGCGTGCAGACGCTCTTCCGAGATGCGGTACATGCCGGTCAGCGTGATCGGCCCTTCACCCGTCGGCGCTGCCTGTGCAGTGAAGGTCTCCAGTAACTGCAGTTCGTGCAGCCGCCGGCACATTTCTTCGGTGCGCGCGAGGTC
>JANNHN010000090.1:0-4415 GCA_031404395.1 Betaproteobacteria bacterium | reverse complement strand
GTAGGATGGCATGACCGCTCTGCAGCGAGTCGGTGGGGGTTTGCTTGCCAACCCCAACGCGCGGCCGCCGCAAATACTCCGGGTTTTCCGCTCCGGAGTTATGACTCTGTACTTTGCGATGGGCTCAGTGTTGGGGTTCCTTCGTCACCCCAACCTACGTACTGCGTCACCCCAACCTACGAATTTGCGCGATTTGAGTCGTTGTAGGTTGGGGTGAGCCCGCGAACCCCAACAACGAACCTCGCCATATAACGTGTGCATGCGCCACCGCCGCGTATGCGGAATGCCGTTGGGGTTCCTGCGTCACCCCAACCTACGTACTGCCCGCTCAATCCATCTTGATGTTCGCCGCACGCGCGACTTTGGTCCAGCGCTCGATTTCGTTGCGCATGTGCGCGGCAAGGCGCTCCGGCGAGGTGCCGATGAGTTCCACCCCGAGCACCGCGGCGCGATTCCTGAAATCCTGCACTGCAAGTATGCGCACGACTTCAGCGCTGACTTTGTTGACGATGTCTTTGGGTGTGCCCGCAGGCGCATAAAGGCCGTACCAGGTGTCGAAATCGATCGGGTAGCCGAGCTCGATCATGGTCGGCACCTCCGGCGCCAGCGCAGCGCGCTTGGTGCTCGCGGTCGCCAGTGCGCGCAGCTTGCCGGTTTTTATGTGCGGCAGCGGCAACTGGATGATATTGAACCCGACAGAGACCTCGCCCGCCAGCAGCGCCGTATGCAAGGGAGCGGCGCCTTTGTACGGTACATGCACCATGTTGACACCGGTCAGCAGCTTGAACTGCTCCAGACCGAAATGCTGGCCGCTGCCGTTGCTCGGTGAACCGAAAGTCACCTCGCCCGGTCGTGACTTGGCCAGCGCAATCAATTCCTTGACGCTATTCACCGGCACCGACGGATGCACCACCAGCAGATTGGGCTGCGCAGCCACCAGCGACACCGGCTCGAAATCCTTCAGCGGGTCATAAGGCATTTTGGGATACAGCGGCACGCTCAAGGCCTGCGGCCCGATGCCGCCCAGCAGCAGGGTGTAGCCGTCGGGCGGCGCCTTGGCCACGATGTCGGAACCGATATTGCCGTTGGCGCCCGCACGGTTTTCAACAACAACCGGCTGCCCCCAGGCCTCGTGCAGCCGTTGCCCGATGTTGCGTGCCATGAAATCGTAGCCGCCGCCCGCCGGGAACGGCGCAACCATGCGGATGGCGCGGGTCGGATAGGCGCCCTGCGCCAACGCTTCCACGGCAGGCAGCGCTGCGGCAACGGCAACGATGGCGGACAACAGTAATTGTTGCGGCGTGATGCAGCGTTTCATGATTTCATCCTCTCGGTTTTAGTCTCAGGTACGAAGATGGCGTTTGAAAAAGTCGATGCTCAACCCGAGCGCACGATCCGCTTCGGGCTTGCTGTAAGTCCTGCCGCCGTGGCGCGCAAACGCATGATCAGCGCCCGGATATTTGTGAATTTCCACCAGCGGGTTGGGCGCCAGCCGCCGCTCCAGCAGCTCATTCACCTCGGCCTGCACCCAGCGATCCTTCATCGCCATGTGCAGCATGAACGGTCGATGCAATGAACCGGCCTCGCGGATATTGTGTTCGATGTAAGTGCCGTAATAGGCCACCGCGCAATCGATGTCGGTGCGGCAGCACATCAGGTAACACAGCTTGCCGCCCAGGCAATATCCCACCGCACCGACCTTGCCGTTGCATTCCGGCAACTGCGCCAGATACCCGGCCGTGTCCTCCATGTCGCGCACGCCGAGGTCGTAATCGAAATCGTAGTACAGATCGAACGCTTTTTTCACATGCTCCGGATTGCCGTCCGACAATTCGACGCCCGGTTCCTGACGCCAGAACAGGTCCGGCACAAAGCAGACGAAGCCGGCCTCGGCAAATTCATGGGCGTGGCGGCGCATGGTGTCGTTGACACCCCAGATTTCCATGATGGCGATGATCGCGCCGGCCGGAGCACCATCCGGCACTGCCAGATAGCCGCCCATCACGCCATCGCGCAACGGCACCCGGATATTGCGGGTTTGCATGTGAGTCGCTCTACTGTGCCTGGATGCCGGCTGCCTTGACCACCTGCCCCCACTTGGCGAGTTCACCTTTCAGCATGGTGACGAACTCGTCGCCCGTGGAGCCGACGGGATCCACCGCAAGGGCTGTCAGCCGGGCTTTCGCTTCGGGATTGGCCAGCGCCTGCAGCAGGTCTTTGTGCAATTTCGCGATAATCGGCCGCGGCGTGCCCCTGGGTGCCGACAGGTTGTACCACCCGTCCACACTGAATTTCAGCCCGCTCTCCGCGATCGTCGGCAAATCCGGCAGTAACGACGCGCGCTTGTCGCCGCCGGCGGCCAGTGCCCGCAGGCGATTGCTCTTGATATGCGGCAGCGCCGATGAAAGTCCGTTGAACATGGTGTTGACCTCGCCGGCGATCAGCGCGGTCATGCCGGGGCCTGCGCCTTTGTAAGGCACGTGTACGATACGTATGCCTGCCACATAATTCAGCAGCTCGCCCGCCATGTGGATGCCGGTGCCGGTGCCGCCGGACGCGAAATTGAGTTTCCCCGGCTGACTTTTGGCCAGTGCCACCAGATCTTTCACGTTTTTCACCGGCAGTGCCGGGTTCGTAAGCAGCACATACGGCGCAGTAGCCACCAGCGACACATGCGCAAAATCCTTCACCGGATCGTAGGGCACCGCTTTGACGAGATGCGGCACGATCGACATCGGGCCCGAGAAACCGAACAACAGCGTATAGCCATCGGGCGTCGCCCTGGCGACCATTTCCGTACCAATCTGACCCGCGGCGCCGCCACGATTATCGGCAACAATCTGCTTGCCGAGTATGTCGGACAGTGGCGCGGCAACCGCGCGCGCAATCACGTCCGTCGGACCGGCCGGCACTGACGGAATGATCATCCGGATGGGACGCTCCGGGTATCCGGTCTGCGCCCATGCCACCTGACTTGCGGCCAGTCCCAGCAACACAGCGACGGCTTGTTTTTGGAAATTCATGGTCATCCTCCTCATCGGCGATGCTGTATGCACGGCCTTGTTATTTGCCGCCGGTTCATGCGCTGCTGCCCAGCCCGGCTGCGTTAAAAATTATTTAATAAATTCAATAAGTTATAGTATTGCTACGCTGTACTCAGCCCTCAGTCTTCATTTTGCGTTCCTTGATGACCCGCGCAAATTTCTTCAATTCGTTCTCCAGGTGCGTGGCCAATTGTTCCGGCGTAGTACCAACGGCGTCGATACCTTCCTGCTCGAACCGGCCGACGAGCTCCGGCACATTGATCGCCTTGTTGAAATGCTGGTTGATCACGTTGACGATATCGCGCGGAGTCCCTTTTGGCGCAACCAGCGCAAACCAGGCAGTGAATTCGTAACCGGGCAGCACACTGGCAATCGTCGGTACGCCGGGCAGCGCGGTAACGGGCTTCAGGCTGGTCACGCCCAATGCGCGCAGACGGCCGGTTTTGACAAAGCCGGTAGCGCCCGCAACCCCGGAGAACGACACGCCCACTTCGCCGCTGATGACTGCAGTCAGTGCCGGTCCGCCGCCTTTGTACTGGACCACTGCAATTTCGGTTTTGGCGAGGAAGTTGAACAACTCGCCGGCGATGTGCGGATTGGTGCCGTTGCCGGCACCGCCGTAATTCAGGGTGCCGGGGCGCGCTTTGGCGAGACTGATCAGCTCCTTGACCGAACGCACGGGTACCGACGGATGCACGCTGACGAATGACGGCGTTGTGGCCAGATTCGAAATCGGTGCAAAGTCGGCCAGAACGTTGTACGGCACTTTGCTGTACATCAGCGTGTTGGTCACCAACGGCGTGGTGTTGATCAGCAGCGTGTAGCCATCGGGTTTGGCTTGCGCGACAAAACCGGTGCCAATGATGCCCGAAGCGCCGACACGGTTCTCGATCACAATCTGCTGGCCGATCAAGGGCGTCACCAGCGGCGCCACCAATCGCGCGGTCACGTCCACGGTGCCTCCCGGCGGGAACGGCACCACCAGCCGGATCGGGCGGTCCGGATACTTCGCACCCTGTGCCCAGACCGCGCCCGAGGCGGCCAACGTGCAGCCGCAAAGCAACATTAACCCTGTTTTTTTGACCATCCTGCTCTCCTCGATTGAATTTTGGCCATGGCCTGCATCAAGTTTTTTGTCGTGACAGTAATCCGGAAAATTCGGCAGCGGTACCATCGCAGCACCTCAGGGATTCTAATCCAGCCTGCAGATCATCAAAAGACAAAATGTCCTGCAGCCAGTACACCAATAAAAATGGCCCCGGGGCGGGGCCTTTATGATTGGCGGAGAGAGAGGGATTCGAACCCTCGATAGGATTTTGTCCTATACGCCCTTAGCAGGGGCGCGCCTTCGACCGCTCGGCCATCTCTCCG
>JANNHN010000089.1:0-4792 GCA_031404395.1 Betaproteobacteria bacterium | reverse complement strand
CGATCGAGGTGCCGAGCAGGTACTCGCCCTCGTACACGGCGTTCGCACGGAACATCGGAAAGACGAAGTCACGCACGAACTCCTCGCGCAGGTCCTCGATGGAGATGCGCTTTACGCCCATCAGCTTGGCCTTGCGGCGCGCGGGCTCGAGCTCCTCGCCCTGGCCGATGTCGGCGGTGAAGGTGATCACCTCGCAGCCGTATTCCTCCTGCAGCCACTTGAGGATCACCGAAGGTCGTGCTCGCCTACTCGGGCGGCCTCGACACCTCGGTCATCCTCAAATCGCTGCAGGATGTCTATGACTGTGAAGTCATCACCTTCACAGCTGACATCGGTCAGGGCGAGGAGGTCGAGCCGGCGCGCAAAAAAGCGCGCCTGTGCGGCGTAAAACAGATCTTTATCGAAGACCTGCGCGAGGAATTCGTGCGTGACTTCGTGTTCCCGATGTTTCGCGCCAACGCGGTGTACGAAGGCGAATACCTGCTCGGCACTTCCATCGCGCGGCCGCTGATCGCCAAGCGCATGGTCGAAATCGCGCGCAAAACCGGAGCGGATGCCGTATCGCACGGCGCCACCGGCAAGGGTAACGACCAGGTGCGTTTCGAGCTCGGCGCCTATGCGCTGATGCCTGACGTCAAAATCATCGCGCCGTGGCGCGAATGGGACCTGCTGTCGCGCGAAAAGCTGCTCGCCTATGCCGACCAGCACGGCATCCCCGTGGATTACCAGAAACGCAAAGGGGGCGCACCCTACTCCATGGACGCAAACTTGCTGCACATCTCGTACGAAGGCGGCATTCTCGAAGATCCGTCATTCGAGCCCGAAGACTCGATGTGGCGCATCACCGTGTCGCCGGAAAAGGCACCGAACAAACCCGAATACGTGGAACTCACCTACGCCAAGGGGGACATCGTTGCCATCAACGGCAAGAAGATGTCCGCGGCGCAAGTACTGACCAAGCTCAACCAGTTGGGCGGCAAACACGGCATCGGCCGCCTCGACCTGGTGGAAAACCGCTATGTCGGCATGAAATCCCGCGGCTGCTACGAAACGCCGGGCGGCACCATCATGCTGCGCGCGCATCGCGCCATGGAATCGATCACGCTGGACCGCGAAGTACTGGCGCTGAAAGACGACCTGATGCCGCGTTACGCGCGGCTGATCTATAACGGTTACTGGTTCAGTCCCGAGCGCCTGCTGCTGCAGCAACTGATCGACGCATCGCAGAAGCCGGTCAACGGCAGCGTGCGCCTGAAGCTCTACAAAGGCACCGTCACCACCGTCGGCCGCGCCTCAAAATCCGATTCACTGTTCGATCCGGCAATTTCCACATTCGAAGACGACAAGGGCGCCTACGACCAGGCCGATGCCGGCGGTTTCATCAAACTCAATGCGCTGCGGCTGCGCATTGCCGCCAACCTGCGTAAAAAACGCAAATAGCGAACCAATCCCGTTCGCCCTGAGCCTGTCGAAGGGCAGCAGATCTTCGACAGGCTCAGATCGAACGGGGTGATGTATTTTGTAGAGATTAATAAGGAAGCAACCATGCAGTTTGACAACGTTTCCGTCGTCAAAAAAGCCAACGTCTATTTCGACGGCAAGTGCGTCAGCCACACAGTGAAGTTTGCCGACGGCAGCCGCAAATCCATCGGCGTGATCCTGCCTTCCACGCTGACCTTCAACACGGGCGAACCGGAGCGCATGGAAATCATTGCCGGCGCCTGCCGCGTCAAACTGCCGGGGGCTGCAGACTGGCGCAAGGTATCCGTCGGCGAGAGTTTCGACGTGCCCGCCAACGCGAGCTTCGTGATCGAGCCGCTGGAAACGCTGCACTACGTCTGCCATTTCGGCTGATGACCACGCTCGTCGTCGTACGCAAGGACCGCGAAGTCGCCATCGCCGCCGACACCATGACCAAATGGGGATCGGGCAAGGAAACCGCGGACTACATCGCCAATCATGGCAAGCTGCTGCAGGTCGGCGACACCTGGCTGGGGCTCACCGGCAACGCCACCTTCAAGACCATACTCGCTGACTATTTCTCGCGCCCGAAAGTGCGGCCGCGCTTTGACACGCCACTGGCCATATTCCGCACCTGGCAGGCGCTGCATGCCGTACTGAAGAACGATTATCACCTGCTGCCGGGATCCGCCGACGATGAGCCGCTGGAATCGACACGGTTCGATGCGCTGATCGCCAATTGTCACGGAATTTTCGGCGTCGTCGCCCACCGTACCGTGCAGGAGTTTTCGCGATTTTATGCGTTCGGCAGCGGCAGCAATTACGCGATGGGAGCGCTGCATGCACTGCATGGCCAGCGCGGCCTCGACGCCGGGACCCTGGCCCGGCGCGCGGTTGAGGCGGCCGCAGAATTCGATGATGCCACCGGATTGCCGGTCGATGCGCATGCCATCCGGCTGCAACCCGCGCGCAAACGGTCACGCTGACGCCACAGCAGGGGCCGCCACGCGCCGCATGACGCGTATAATGGTGGGCTGACTTTATAACAAAAGGAGGCAACCATGCCTTCATTCGATATTGTTTCTGAAGTCAATCAGGTCGAAGTGCGCAATGCCGTCGACCAGACCAACAAGGAAGTCTCCACGCGTTTCGATTTCAAGGGCTCCGATGCCCGCGTTGAAATCAACGACAAGGAAAAAACGCTGACGGTATTCGGCGACGACGATTTCAAGGTCAGCCAGGTTCGCGATGTGCTGACCGCCAAGCTCGCCAAGCGCGGCGTTGACACCCGCTGCCTGAAACTCGGCGATTCTGAATCCATCAGCGGCAACAAGATGAAGCAGCCGATCACCGTGCGCGAGGGTATCGAACAGGAACTCGCCAAGAAAATCGTCAAGCTGATCAAGGACAGCAAGATGAAAGTCCAGGGCAGCATTCAGGGCGACGTGGTGCGCGTCTCCGGCGCCAAGAAAGACCTGCTGCAGGACGCCATCGCACTGATCCGAAAATCAATTACCGAATTCCCGTTGCAGTTCAAGAATTTCAGGGATTAGGACTGCTCAGGAGTTATTGGGCGCCTCATAATCAGAGACACCACTTCCGTTCGGGCTGAGCTTATCGAAGGGCGGCAGGGCTTCGACAAGCTCAGCCCGAACGGTGTCATGTGTTTTGTAAAGCCCAATAAGGCCTGCGTTGACATCGCGCCGCCGATCTCGCAGAATCACCGGCGTTGTCACGGGGGCGTTGGCAGACTCCCCGTCTCCAGACGCACTGCGTCCAAGCGCTGCCTTCGTGTGAATTCATCACCGCGAGGGAGACATCATGGATGCGTGCATCACCCCTGCAGCACTGCAATCACTGCTCACCGGCACACACCCGCCGTTACTCATCGACGTGCGCCGCGATGCCGCCTTTCGCGCGGCGCCCGACATGTTGTTGGGTGCATTGCGGCGCGACCCGTCCACCGTCGCCCACTGGGTGGATGAACTGCCGCCGGCTGCCGCCATAGCCGTTTATTGCGTGCATGGCCACGAAGTCAGTCAGAACGCCGCCAAGGCACTCCGCGACCGCGGGCTCAACGCCAGTTATATCGAAGGCGGCATGGAGACGATGCGCGCGGCAGGCAACCCGATGCTGCGCAAACCCGCGGGGACCACGACCCGGTGGATCACCCGCGAGCGGCCGAAAGTCGATCGTATCGCCTGCCCCTGGCTGATCTCGCGCTTCCTCGACCGTGATGCCGAGTTTTTATACGTGCCCCCGGCAGAGGTCAGAAAAATTGCCGCGGAGAGAGACGCCATACCGTACGACGTGTCTGAAGTCATGTTTTCGCATGACGGCGCGCGCTGCAGTTTCGATGCCTTTATCCGGATATTCCGGCTCACCGATCCCGCACTGCTGCTGTTGGCGGACATCGTGCGCGGCGCCGACACCGGGCATCCGGAAATCGCGCCACAATCCGCCGGACTGGTGGCCCTGTCGCTCGGACTGTCGCGGCTCATTGCGGATGATCACGACCAGCTCAGGCAGGGCATGGTGATGTACGACGCGCTCTATCTCTGGTGCAAAGAGGGTCAGGATGAAAAACATACCTGGAACCCGGAAGCCTATCGTTGACAATCAAGGCGTGAAGACATGAGCGACGTTGCATCCAACACTGTGCCGACCGAACCTCCGAAGACCATATCTTTCGGCGACGCCTTTCGCTTCTGGCTGAAGCTCGGCTTCATCAGCTTCGGCGGTCCCGCGGGGCAGATCGCGATCATGCACGACGAGCTTGTCGTGCGAAAACGCTGGATTTCCGAGCGCCGCTTCCTGCACGCGCTCAACTACTGCATGGTGCTGCCCGGCCCCGAGGCGCAACAGCTCGCCACTTACATCGGCTGGCTGATGCACCGCACCTGGGGCGGCATCGTCGCCGGCGGACTGTTTGTGCTGCCGTCGCTGTTCATCCTGATCGCGCTGTCATGGATTTACGTCGTCTGGGGCAGCGTGCCGGCCATCGCCGGCATGCTCTACGGCATCAAACCGGCGGTGACGGCCATCGTGGTGTTCGCGGCCATACGCATCGGTTCGCGGGCGCTGAAAAACGGCGTGCTGTGGGCCATCGCTGCCGCTGCATTCATTGCGCTGTTTGCCCTGAATCTGCCGTTTCCGCTGATCGTCATCGGCGCCGGACTCATCGGCTACCTCGGCGGGCGCGTGTCGCCGGCGCTGTTCGCCACCGGCGGCGGCCACGGCGCCGCGGCCGACAAGGATTACGGCGCGGCGGTAATCGACGACGATACGCCGACTCCCGCGCATGCCCTGTTCAGTTGGGGGCGGGTTGCCG
>JANNHN010000088.1:0-5464 GCA_031404395.1 Betaproteobacteria bacterium | reverse complement strand
CGCCAAGCGTGCGTTGCCCCAGCTTCGTAGCACGGATAAGGCCAAAGGCCGCCATCCGGGGGATGCCGAACGTCGCCTTTCAGCCAGCCACTCCATCACAACAACATCCCCCGGATGGCGCTGCGCTTATCCGGGCTACGGATGCTACGGATACTTGAGGCGAAGCAGAGGGGTGAGGTTTTTGAAATATTTACAAATCAATCTGCAATGCGCGCGTTGCCCCAGTTGCCCAGCGTGTGCACGCGTTCGAGGTCGGTCAGGGTGCGCGTTGCCGGCGGCGTCGGCCCTGACAGTGGTTCCCCGGCGAGGGCCAGCGGCGCCACGGCCTGCAATCCGGCGCGCGTTTCCGGGTCGGTGAGAGCAGCCGCCAGTGCCTGCGGATCGGACCAGACCTGTTTGCCGTGTTCGGTGCGCAGGTAGATGCGGCCGCTGTTCCAGTCGGCAAAATTCACCGCGGGCAGGCGGCGTACGCATTGCGCCAGGAATTGCGTGTTGCGCTCCGGCGCCATGTCCTGCGCGCTTGCGTAAACCGATTGCGCATCATGCGCATCAACGTTGATCTTGCGATAGCGGTCGATGTCGAGCAGGCACTTGACGTCGAGCACGTTTAATTCGCCGTTCCAGCCGAAGGCTGCGGTGCGGGGTTGCTGGCCCAATGCCACGCTGTTGTCGAGAAACTCATAATGCACTTTCTTGTCGGTCGACAGGGCCCAGGTGAAAAACACTTCGGGTATGCCGTTGAAGGCTTCGATGTTGTGCGCGAGCAGATCATCTACCGCTTTGTAGCGTCCGACCTCGCGGCCGCGTCCCCAGGCGCGCTCGACCGTGGCATGCGGCGGGGCCAGCACAAAAAACAGGTACACCAGATTGCCGAAACGCGTCAGCAGATTGCTGCCGGCGACGTCGGAGGCCGGCGCGAAGGTGTCAAAGCGGAAACGGTCGATCAGCAGGTGCGACATGGCGCCGCGCGCGGCCTTGCGCGCCATGGTGCGGTCGAGTTTGTGATCGACGACCTGCAGTTCATGACCGGTGAACGCGCCGGCGTACTTGTAAGCGGATCCCAGCGTGGCGTAATCGAGCAGGAACTTGCGGAAAATGTCGGGACTGATCAGCGCGAATTCTTCCCAACGCACGCCGATGCGTTCCGCCAGCGCGCGTTGCAGCGGGCGCAGCGTGCTTTTGCCGGCGGCGGAGGCGCCCTTGGTATTCATCACCACCGGTTGCGCCTGCACCGGCAGCAGGTGCAAGCCCTCGGCTTGCGCGGCACGCAGCACATAGGGTTCGATCAGGCGGCCGATGTCCTCGCTGCCGTATTCGTTGCAGGCGAGATCAGTGGCGACCGCAGCGATCAGCGCGTTGTCGCCCCACAGTCGGCCGTGGCGCGCGTGCATGGCACTGACCACGCGGATCAGCGCCTGAGCGGCGGCGCGCTGCAGCGGATCCGGCGTGGTCTGCACCTGCGTTTCCCAGCGGTGGATGGCGCGCAAATCGCGCGCATCGCGCTGGTGGGCTGCGGGAGCGGCTGCTGCCGTTGCGGCGGTGCCGAACAGGCGTGACCAGAAACCGCTGCCGGATCGCGGTGCCGCCGCCGCGTTGTCCTGCAGTCCTGATTCCAGCGCCGCAGTGACTGCCTCTGACAGCCGGACGCGCAGCACGGCGTACGCTGCGGCAAACTCCGCCATATGCGGTGCGAGGTGACGCGTCAGGATGATTCCGGTGATGCGCCGGAAGTTGATGCCGAGGTCTTCGGTCTTTTGGCCGTCATCCACCGACAGGCCTGCTGTGACCTGCGCCAGCAGTTCATGCATGACCAGTCGCTCGGGCAGGAATACCACCAGGTCCTCCATCGGCAGCCCGGTCAGGTCGGCGAGTTCGCGCGCCTGATGCAGCGAGGTGGAGGTGTATTCCGGGCGGTAGATAGTCGCGAGCGGCAGCAGATCGGCAGGGATCTGCGATTGCAGTCCGGGGTTCCACGGGCCTTCCGGCGCGGTGGCAGGCGGCGTAGTCATGGTGCCCTGCATGGCGGTCTCCGTTGCCCAGTTCGCAATCTGCGCACTGCACAAGCTGGTATGCCGTTCAGTTTACGCCGGGTTGCAGCAGGCCGTGGCGGGTGCCGGTCGTGCGCAATTGCGCGCACTGGGTGGCCGTCAGGCGCGTGTTCTCCGGCGCGGTGGATTCCGCCATCAGGTTGCCGGGCGTGTCGTCGTGAGCGCCGCTGTTCATCAGCACATGCGCCAGCTCATGGGTGATGACCAGCCCCAGATCGCGCGCGCCGCGTGCAATCCATACCGTATCGGCCAGTTCCGGGCGGGTGCTGCTGTTGCCGCGGCCGATGGCCTCGGCGTCGAAAGCCGGCGTCTGGCGTGTGCCCGCCGTGAAATAGAGCGTGGGTTTGGGCAGATCCAGTGCATCCGCCAGTTCGCGCGAGCGTGGCGTGTCGAAATAGCGATGGGTTTCGGGTACGGTGACGCGCAGCAGATCGGCACGGGTCAGGCGTACACCGCATTGCGCCAGCAGTTGCGCCGCCTGGCGCAGGGCCGCGACGATTTCAGATTCCGGCCACGCGGTGATGTTCGCGACCGTCAACGTGAGCACATGAGTGGCGCCGGTTGCCGGTGCCGTTGTCAAGTCCTGTATTTCGGTGCGTTGCTCGATGCGGATGGACGGCGCAGCCGACAGGCACACTGATGGTGCAAGCATCGTGAACAACGCCGGCAACAGCCATTGTTGCAATGCATGGGCAACACGACAGGCAGTCATGGCGCCGTTTGCCGGTCGTTTGCTGAAAAAAGAGGCAATCTAACTGCTGCCGGGGCGTGACGCAGATTCATACGCGGAATTTTGCGGTTGTTCACAGACATATCCACAGAAATTGTGAATCTTTTTTGACAGCCTGCGCCGGGAAAAGAGCGGGTGGAAGTGGTTGCCGGGTTGAACGGCAGTCGTGTTGTCACGTTGCGATTTTCAAGGTCAGCGGGTGTGCCGGGAAGGGCGTTAATTCATGTTTAAAAACAAAGAGTTATAGGTGGCCTGTACGGCCCAGTAAAAGCTTATTCGCGTCAACGACTTAGCTCGCATTTGCCCCTGCGCTCAATAATTTGCAACGCCGGTTATTGACAGGTGCAGCAGTGTTTTGTAGGTAGCGGTGCAGCGCCGGAGGGCGCGAGATATCAACATGCCCAAACTGTAGTGCCAATTTCCTGCTGTCAAGCAGTTAGTACAAGGGTTCGGCCGGTATTGCCGCTGGCAGGCCGGGTATTGCCGGAATTCACAGGCTGCGCACAAAACCCTCGATGCCCTTCAGCAGCATTTCCACGGCGATAGCAGTCAGGATCAATCCCATCAAGCGGTCGATGGCGGCCAGACCGCGGGGCCCCACGGCCCGGGCGATACGCCCGGCGGCGAGCAGCAGCGCCAGCGTGATGGCACTGGCCACAGTGAGCGCAATGATCCACTCGACGATGCGTTCGGGCGCGCGCGATACCAGCAGCACCACGGTGGCGATGGCTGAGGGGCCGGCAATCGACGGGATGGCCAGCGGCACGATGAAGGGTTCCGTTTCGACGCCGTCGGCGCCGAACACGCCTTCCGGGTGTTTGAAAATCAGCCGCAGCGCAATCAGGAACAGGATGACTCCGCCGGCGATGTTCAGCGACGAATCCGACAAGCCCAGCAGATCGAGCATCCAGCGCCCGAAAAACACGAAAAACAGCAGCGCGGCGAAAGCGATTGCGCACTCGCGCACGATGATCCGGCTGCGGCGGGCGGGCGGGACTTTCTGCAGCAGCGACACGAACAGCGGAATGTTGCCGACCGGATCCATCACCAGTAGCAGGATGACGACGGTGGAGGTGAGGGAGACGTCCATACCGTCAGTTTACCGCCCGCAGGTTTCTAAAATCCGAACAGGTTGCGCCGCGCGTGCTGGAGATGGGCGAGGATGGCGAGGCGGGCGCGGTCGGCGTCACGCGCTTTCAGGGCGCTGACAATCGCGCGGTGTTCTTCCTGATACTGAATGCGCCGCTCGGTGGTGACCACGCGATCTTTCAGCTTGCCCCATGCGGTCTGGTGGCGCACGGCGGTGGCCATGTCGAAGACGCGGATCACGAAACGGTTGTGGGTCGCCGCCGCCAGGGCCTGATGCAGTGCCGCGTCCCAGACTTCAAAATCGTCGAGTGATGCGCCGCGCTCGGCGCGGTCGAGGCAGATTTCCATGCGCTCGAAGTCGGCGGGCGTGGCGTTGGTGACGATCAGTTCCGCCAACGCGGGCTCCAGCCGCATGCGCGCCTCCATCAGTTCCGCCGGACTGGTGTGGGTGATGCTGTCAGCAGGAAAGCCGCCGGTATCGGCGAGGAAAGTGCCGCGTCCGACGTGACGGGTGATGGCGCCCTCGGCTTCGAGCTGCGCCAGTGTTTTGCGCACGGTATTGCGCGGCAGGGTGAAGCGGGTGGCGAGTTCGCGCTCCGTGGGCAGCTTGCCGCCGGGGACGATGGCGCCCTGCGCCACGGCTTCGAGCAGGAAGGCGCGGATGTCCTGTGCGCCGTCGCGCTTGCTGCTGCGGCGGGCCAGTGAGGGTTCAGCACGGCGGACGGTGGTCATGATTGTTGCTGATTGTGCATGTTCAGACCAATTTGGTCAATTGGTTGGAATTTAAGAGGATTTATCCAACCATCCATACGAGTCAGGCGGTAGGCTGCCAGTGTTTATAGCTCTGGTGCAGTGCGGAAATCGGGATGTCTTCCATGCAGACCGGTTTCAACCAATTCGGCTGATTGATTGACTATTGGTTTGACCATAGTTACGATTCACAGTCTTGTCGGGCATGGCCCGCGGGGCAGCAACGGTTTTATGATCAGCCATAATTACAAGAAAAAATAGCGCCGGAAATTTCACAGGATCAGTCACCATGTCCGCAGCAGGCAAAGCAGCGCCGGTCAAACTGGCGATCATCTCGGAAGGCGTCAATGCCTGGCCGCTGTACGTCGCGCAGGGCTGTCACCTGTTCGAGCGCGCAGGCGTGAATGTCGAGGTGACGCTGACCGGGTCTTCTACGCAGCAACTGGAGCAGTTGCGCAGCGGCGGTTACGACATCGGTTTCCAGCAATCCGATCACGTGGTGCGCGCCGTTGAAACCGGCAGCGACCTGTGCATCGTCATGGCGCAGGGTCATGCGCCGGAACTGTCGCTGGTCGTGGCGCCCGGCATCAAGACCTTTGAGGATCTCCGCGGACGCGATATCGCGGTGGACGGCACCAACAGCGGTTATGCGCTGGTGCTGCGCAAGCTGCTGGCGGGAAAAGGGCTGGCCGGCGCATACCGGTTTGTTGAAGTTGGCGGCTCGCAGGAGCGTCATGATGCGCTGCAGGGCGGCCGCGCCGCTGCGAGCTGGCTCAATCCGCCGTTTGACCGCAATCTCTTCGCTGCGGGCTTCGGTTCGCTGGGCACGACCCAGGAATTTTTCCCG
>JANNHN010000087.1:0-3875 GCA_031404395.1 Betaproteobacteria bacterium | reverse complement strand
CGGCAAAGCCGTCTTCGAGCTCAATCAGGGCGGACATCACGATCACCTGGTATGCCTGCAGTGCGGGCATGTCGAGGAATTCTACGACGCCGAAATCGAAAAACGGCAGGAAACCGTCGCGCAGGAACGCGGCTTCCGCATCCACGACCACTCGCTGCACATCTACGCGGATTGCACCCGCAAGAACTGCCCCAACAAGCGCGCCCCGAAGGAAGTCCCCTTGGGGGGCGCCCCGAAGGAAGTCCCCTTGGGGGAGACACCAAAGTAAATCCACCTGTGCCGGCCATCACGAATCTCAACCAATTGATTAATATCACAAAAATGATTAAGCATAATCCATCACGAATTATTATCGTCACACTGAGCGTGTGCTGTGCGAATCTCGTTTGGGCTGCAGACGACCGCATCGTCACCGACCGGCCTGATGCCGTTGAATCCAGCGATGTCGTCGGCAAGAGGCGTTTCCAAATCGAGACCAGTGTGGATTACCAACGCGACAAGAACGCGGGGGTGAAAACGCGTACGTTCACGACCCCAACCCTGTTTCGACTGGGCGTGAGCGAGGATTTCGAGCTACGCGTCGAAACCGATGGGCGTGTCTGGGAAAGAACCGAAGCGCTGGGCGTGCAAGATACTCAAAAGGGCTGGGCAGACACCGCTATCGGATTCAAATGGCATATGCAGGATGGCGACGAGAAAATCGGCAAGCCGGGAATCGGCTGGTTGTTCCACGCTGATCTGGACTCCGGCAGCCGGCAGTTCCGCGGTCAGGGCGTGCGCCCATCGGCGCGAGTGGTCTTCGAATGGGACTTGCCGAACGACATGTCGCTCGGCGTGATGCCGGGCCTGATCCGCGACAAGGATCGGACGACGGGAGAACGCTACACGGCGGGCATACTCGCCGCGGTGCTGGGCAAGGAATTGAACGACAAAGTTCGGGTCTTTGCCGAGGCGGCGGCGACACAAATCGCCCGTCAGAAGCATGGCGGCACCATCGCCACTTTTAACCTGGGGGCGGCTTACCTGCTCACCAAGCACATGCAGATCGACCTCGCAGCACGGTTTGGCATGAACAGCCGCTCACCCGACCTTGGCGCAACGATGGGATTGTCTATCAAGTTCTGACGCCTCAACAGGGTGCGCATGCTTGCTGGCCGGGACGTAAGCCATCCCCATCCGCGACGTAGCATTTTTGGATGTGCTTGAATCCAAGCAATCGCAGCATTGATGACCACGACCATCGTTGAACCCTCATGAACCAGTACCGCTAGGCCGATGCCGGCCCAGCCAAACAAGGTGGCGGGAATCAGTAACACTACCACGCCCAAGGATACCCACAGGTTCTGGCGAATAATGCGCTTTGATGCGCGGCTCAGGGCCACGGCAAAGGGCAGTTTTCCCAAGTCATCGGCCATCAGCGCCACGTCCGCGACTTGCAGTGCGACATCAGTGCCGTCGCCGACCATGGCCACCTGGCCATAACGTTGTCCAAGTTCGTCATGGCCTTGACCTTGTCTTCCGGCAGCAGATCCGCTTTCACTTCGTCCAGGCCGACCGCATTGGCGATAGAGCGGCCCATGCGTTCGTTGTCTCCGGTGAGCATGATGATCTTGCGAATGCCAAGCTGATGCAGGCGCTCCAGCACGCCGCTTACCCCCGCGCGCGGAACATCGGCCAACGCCAGAATACCCAGGAACTGATCGCCCGATTTTTTTTCGCCGTCGAATTCCAGGCGCAAACGTTCTCCAACGTAACTCACTGAAGCTTCCAGCACACCATCGGTGCGTTGCAGGGCTTACTTGATCACCGTGGCGCAGGTGGGGCAGTCCATGCCGTCGATGCGCAGGTTCTCGTGGTGGAAGCCGGTTGCCGATCCTGGCGCCGGCCGTCTGCGCCAGTTCGCGCACCCGGCTCACGCTGAACTGCTGCGGGTCGTAGTGCAGGCACAGGCGGGCGCTGCCGTCTTCGCGGATGAGATGCCCCTTTCCCAACCCTTCGGCCTGCAGCAATTTAGTCAGCCGCCCCACGCAGGCGTCGCGCTCATCGGGGGCTCCCGGCAAGACCAAGGACAAGTCCAGTTTAAGTTTTTCGGACATGATGCTGCTTCTTGTAGAACCCATTGACTTTTTGTTCGCTCATAAGGGATTCAGGCCCCATCAATCCGTACGCGCAACAATTTTGCAGAGTTCAAAAACACCAGAACATCCGATCCCAGATGCAGAAGGGCAGCTTCGATAGGACCAATCCAACCCATCAGCGCCGCCGTGATACCCAACACATGGACGACGCCAACGCCCACAAATAAATTCTCTTGAATCGTGCGATAAGCGCGTCGGGCAATGGCACGGGCACTGACGATCTTGGATAAATCATCCGTCATCAAAACAATATCGGCCGCTTCCAGCGCGGCTTGGGTACCGTCGCCGCCCATCGCAATCCCCACATCCGCTCGCGCCAGGGCAGGTGCGTCGTTGATGCCGTCACCAATCATTGCTACGCGATGCCCTTGCTTCTTTAATTCTTCGATCGCGGTGACTTTGTCTTCCGGCATCAAGTTGGCGCGCACCTCGTCTACGCCTAATTCCGTGGCCACCGCCCGGGCAGTGGCCTCATTGTCGCCGGTCAACATCACGATGCGTTTGACGCCGGTTTGTTTCAACTTAGCCAGCGCTTCGCGCGCACCCGGCCGTAACAAATCGGCGATAAAGATGACCCCTGCGAATTGTCCATCAACTGCCACATGAACCGGCGTTTGTCCGCCATCTTCAATTAAGGTCGCGAGTGTTACGCCGTTTTCACGCAGCAATGCGGCGTTACCGACCAGTACAGCGTGCCCCGAGACTGTTGCTATCACGCCTCGACCTTGCACCTGCTCATATTGGTCCGGCTCCGGCACGGCGATCTGTTTAATCGTTGCGTAATCCACCACGGCTTTGGCCAACGGATGCGCTGAACGGCGGTCGGCGGCGGCAGCCAGACTCAACAGTTCCATTTCAGAAAACCGTGTGTCGCGTGCCTCCACGCGAATCACTTCAGATTTGTTCGCGGTCAGCGTGCCGGTCTTGTCGAAGACCATCACATCCACCTTCGCCAGCGACTCCAGATACAAGCCGCCCTTGACCAAAATCCCATGGCGAGCTGCACGCGCAATCGCGGCGATCATCACCAAGGGCGTCGCCAGTCCCAGTTCGGCAGGCGAGGTAAAAATCAACAACGTGACGATGGTTCGCACGTCGCCCGTGACCATATAAACCACGATGAGGAATACGAAAACAACGGGGATCAGCCACGACGCCACTTTGTCGGCGAGTTTTTGCACGGGCGCTTGCGCCGCTTCGGCGCTTTCCACCAGGCCGATGATGCGGGCAAAGGTGGTGTCGTTGCCGACTTTTTCGGTCTTGATATCCACGGCGCCCGACGCGACGATCGTTCCAGCAAACACAATGCCACCGATACTCTTGTCCTTGGGCAGGCTTTCGCCGGTGATGGGCGCCTCGTTGATCGATGCGGCACCGCCGACGATGCTGCCGTCCACCGGGATTTTTTCGCCAGCACGCACCAGCACGACATCCCCGGTACGCAGTTGCTCGATCGGAACCACGCGTTCACCGTCCGCGCCGCGCATCAGCGCGACTTGCGGCACTGAACCGATCAGGGTTTTGATGGAAGCCCGGGCGCGATCCATATTCAAATCGGCGATGAACTCCGCAATGAGAATAATCACCATCAGCACGGCGCCGGCGACCGTCTCGCCGCCAAACACAGCGACCAAAGTGGCCACGGTCACGAAAATCTCGGTGCCGATTTTGCGTTCGCGCACCAGGTCGATCAGGCCGGTTTTCACCAGCGGATATAAACCAATCGCGACGGCCAGC
>JANNHN010000086.1:0-1835 GCA_031404395.1 Betaproteobacteria bacterium | reverse complement strand
GCTTCCGGGCCGGCCACGCCCTCGATTGCCCCTTTGCCGAACTGCTCCGGGTGTTTGGACAGCCGCTTTTCGGTGGTGTACGACATGATCGCCGCAATCGTACCGCCCGCCCCCGGCAGTACACCGATGACAAAACCGATGATACCGCCGCGCCAGATCGGCCCGATCGAACGCTGCCATTCTTCGCGCGTGAGCCACAGCCTGCCCGTGATCTTCATCGCTTGCGGCGCGGTGCCTTTATAAATGTTTTCGAGACCGCGGAACACCTCGGCCATCGCAAACAGTCCCACCACAACCACGACGAAGCCGACGCCGTCTTGAAATTCAGGAATGCCCATGGTGTAGCGCGCCTGGCCGCTCTGCAGGTCGATGCCGATGGTGGCGATCATCAGTCCGAGGAGGGTCGAAATTACGCCTTTGGCCGGCGACGCACCGGTCAGCGTTGATACCGCAGTCATCGCAAACAGCATCAGCGTGAAATATTCGGCCGGCCCGAATTTGAGCGCCATCGAAGTCAGCGGCACGGCAAACAGCGTCAGGCCGACGACGCCGATGGTGCCGGCGATGAAGGAACCGATCGCGGATACCGCCAGCGCTGCGCCGGCACGGCCATTCTTCGCCATCTCGTAACCGTCGATGGAGGTCATGACCGATGCGGCCTCGCCCGGCGTGCGAATCAGAATGGCGGTAGTCGAGCCGCCGTACTTGGCACCGTAATAAATGCCGGCCAGCATGATCAACGCCGAGGTCGGGTTCATGCCGTAGGTAATCGGGATCAGCAGCGCAATACCGGCGGACGGCCCGATGCCCGGCAACACGCCGATGATGGTGCCCATCAGCACACCGACGAAGGTGTACCAGAGATTGATCGGCTGCAGGCAGACCGAAAACCCGTTGAGTATGTGTGTCAGTGTTTCCACGACGGCCTCAGAACGGAAGGATGCCGCGCGCCAGCGTGACGCCCAGTATCATGGTGAAAGAAAAGTAACTGACCACCGCGAACAGCACCGAGGTCAGTACATTCATCAGCCAGCGGCCGCGGTTGAAATACGCCGTCAGCGCCAGCAGGTAAATCGCGGTGGCCAGCATGTAGCCCAGCGGCTCGAACATCAGCACATACAGCGCGGTCCAGCCCGCAACCGCAGGAACAACCCATTGATGGGGTTCCCAGCGCACAGCCGCAGCCGGTGGCGCAGTTTTCTCCTTTTTACGATTCCGCAATATCTCCAGCAGCAGCATGACTGCCGCAATCAGCAGCCCGGCGCCGAGCATGCGCGGAAAGGCCTTGGGGCCCAGCGGATCGCCGAGCTCCAGACTGGGAATCTGTGCTGTCGCCCAGAAATACACGCCCGCAAGCAACAGCGTGCAGACGAAAATGATGCGATCAGTCATTGCTATTTCCCCCTACACCGTTTCAAGTGTTCCCTTGTCCTGGACAGTCAATGCTGCCAATTATCGTCGTGAATGCTGTCTGGCAGGCAAAACAGGCCTTGCTGGTCAACTTGAAATGTTAACCGACTTCGCGATGCCCGTGGTGTATCCAGTCGGCAAGACTAACCGGATCGTGGAATCACGCCTGCTCTGACCGGCATGAACTGGCATTGCCGGGTTCCACTATCCGAATGTGCGAAAATCTGTGCCGCAACTTTTATAGCAAAGCCTGTGTGTCTCCGTGCATGGCAGCAATTTTTGTTGACCGCTGCGGCGACACGCAGAACAATGAGCGACATCATGTCGTGACGGTCGCATTATAACTACTTGTTTTTATTTGACTATTTATCATGCCCTCCTCAACGAAATCCATCATCGGTGCACTGGAAAAAATACTCGGAGCA
>JANNHN010000085.1:0-1513 GCA_031404395.1 Betaproteobacteria bacterium | reverse complement strand
CGCTTGTCGACCACCAGCGCACCGGCGCCTTTGGGGCCGTAGATCTTGTGCGCCGACAGCGTCATCGCCTGCACATTGAGCGCATTAAAGTCCACCGGGATTTTGCCCAGCGCCTGCACCGCATCGGTATGCATGACCGCTTTCGCCCGGCGGGCGCGCTCGCCGACAGCGGCGACATCCTGAATGACGCCGGTTTCATTGTTGGCCAGCATCACCGACACGATTGCGGTGGGCGCGGCCAGCGCTGCATCCACATCAGCCAGATCAACAGTCCCGTGGCGGGTGACCGCCAGCTTGCGCAGTATCCAGCCCTGGCGCGACAGCTCCTGCGCCGGCTTCGCCACACACGGATGTTCGATGGCGCTGACGGCGATCTGCGCCGGTTTCAGATACCCGGCCGCACCCTTGATGAACAGGTTGTTGGCCTCGGTGCCGCCGCTGGTAAACACCACCTGCACCGGCTGCACACCGACCAGCGCGGCGACCTGCTCCCGCGCGCCATTGATGGCCTGCCGCGCCTGCGTGCCGAACTCGTGCCGGCTCGATGCGTTGCCGTGCTGCTCCTGCAGATAAGGCAGCATGGCCGCGAACACCCGTTCATCGACGGGCGTCGTTGCGTTGTGATCAAAGTAAACGTGCTTCATCGCTGCAATCGCGTTCAGGCCGTCACCGCGGCCGGTTTGCGCGCAATCTGGCGCATGTCATGCACCGGTGCGATGCCGGCATCCCTGGCGCGCTGGTTATCCACCAGTTGCCGCAGCGTAACCGACTCAAGATAGTCGAAGATACGCGTGTTCAGATTCGCCCACAGATCATGGGTCAGACACTTTTCTTCGTCCTTGCAGTTTTCCTTGCCGGCGCACTGCGTCGCATCGATAGGCTCATCCACCGCAATAATGATGTCGGCCACGGTCAACTGCGCCATGTCGCGGGCGATGCAATAACCACCGCCGGGTCCGCGCACCGAATCGACAATATTGCGCCGGCGCAGCTTGCCGAACAGCTGCTCCAGGTAAGACAGTGAAATTTTCTGCCGCCCGCTGATCTCAGCCAGCGTGACCGGACCCGTGCCGTGGCGCATACCGATATCGACCATTGCCGTTACGGCAAACCGTCCTTTTGTCGTCAGCCTCATGAGTCACCTCAAATAATCAATAAAAACAATAACTTAAATAATTTCGCCCGTTTTGGGATCCAGCACAGGAAGTGCCGCACAGCCCGCATCCACACTATACCTTACTAAACTACTCAAGTATAACGGAATCTGACCTTTCAATCCACTTCCCGGTTCAACCGGTTGGCATCGAATTTCCCGGTTTCGGCCCCTTCAATCGACAGCCCCAGACGCTTGAGTTCGGCGAGTATCTGGTCGATACGCCGGTCGGTATCGACGCTGTGATCGATCAGGGCGTGCAACGCCCGCGCCACCGGATCATTCGCATCACGCGCGATACCGTAGGCTGCAAATTGTCCGCCGGCCTCGTGCGTTTCAACGATGCGCGCCGGTATGCCG
>JANNHN010000084.1:0-2057 GCA_031404395.1 Betaproteobacteria bacterium | reverse complement strand
GCAACAGGGTCAGCGCCCAGACGTTTGCGCGCCTGCTGGCGGCGATGCTGCTCGCCAGCGGCATCAGCCTGCTGGCGAAATGAAGCGGAAGAAGGCGGGGTGCGCGGGTCAGCGCAGGAAAATGACGACGGGGAAGACTGCAGCAGCAACTACAAGCACCATCCAATCGAGCCGGTTGCGTTTTAGCCAGCCGGTAAAGTGCAGGATCAGCACGACGGCTGCGATACCATAAAAAGTGTAGAACGCCATAAAATGTTTCCTTGTAATTTGTTTGGCAGGATATACGAATTTTGCGGCCACTGCCAAGACCCGCAAGGGGCGTGACAACCGTCGTGACAAGCCAGTGATCGATGCGGTACTTCTTTGTTTATTCTAGTAAATTTTTATGGCATTGGAATACCGTGCAGGCGCATTGCGGGGCTGTTCCTGCGAATTTTGGCTTAGCCGCTGCCGCGGCATCCTCATGAGAGGACAACGGGTTAGTTGGGATCGTTCGCCCCTGGGGGTAAGTGAGGTTGCCAACCCGCTGATTTTTAGAGCAAAATGACCGGCCCTGCCTGACCTGATCCGGTCCGGCCGGCACGGGAGGACAGCATGGCGCGTATCGCGGTATTCAATCAGAAGGGCGGCGTCGGTAAAACGACGACGACTTTGAATCTTGCCGGGCTGCTGGCGCGGGGTGGCGTCGATCCGCTGGTGATTGATCTCGACCCCCAGGCGCACCTGACCGGCGTCTGCGGAGTCGTGGCGCCGCGCGCCGCCGCCAGTCTCTACGGCTTGTATGCGCACAGCACGCCGCTCGCATCGCTGATGCTGGCGACCCGCAGCGGCTGGACGCTGGTACCGGCGCACATTGAATTGTCGAAAATCGACGCCCAATTCGGCAAAGGCCCTGCGGTACTCAGCCGGCTGGCGGCGGCGCTCGATCGCGAAGTGCCGGGGCGTACAGTGCTGATGGACGTGTGCCCGATGCTGGGCGTGCTGTCGCTGAGCAGCGTGTTTGCGGCAGACGGGGTGATTATTCCGATTTCCACGGATTATCTGGCGATGAGGGGTGCGCTGCAGATGGAGCGTACGCTGAAGGCGCTGGAGCCCGTGCTGAAGCGGCGCGTGCCGCGGCGTTATCTGATTACGCGTTATGACGCCCGGCGCAAGATGTCGGTGGACATTGAGCAGCAGTTGCGCGAACGCTATGGCGCGGAAGTATGCGAAACGCGTATTGCCGAGAACGTCAGCCTCGCCGAAAGTCCCGCGTGCAATCAGGATGTATTCGAACATGCGCCGGCGAGCCGCGGCGCACTGCATTACGCGGAGCTGCTGCAGGAGCTGAAGGTCAGCGGGTTTCTCAACGCGGGTTCTGCAGGGGCGCCGCCGGCGGTACGTGTTGTGCCGCCGGGTGCGCAGACGGCGCTGACTGCGGTGCATGAGGTAGCGGTGCGGCGCAATGTGGTATCCGGATTGCGCGGCGCACCGGCAACGACCGCTGATCGCAGCCGTCCCGCATTACGGCTGACCGCCGGCAGCTAACGACCGTCGCCTTGTTTGCTGATCAGGGTAATCGCGCCTTCGAGATCCAGTCCGTCACCGCGCTTCTCTTGTGCAAGTTCGGTGCATTCCAGAATCTCGCAGTCGCGGTAAATCTGGCGAATTTTTGTTTCTGCTTCGTCGCGGGCGCACGCCTGGATCACCAGATTCTCGACGGTCATGCCGCCGCGGGTCTTGATTTTGAAGCCGAACTTCGTCATGCCTGACATGCATCCCCCCGGCGTTCGCTTCAGGATTCGTCGACTATTAATTCTTTGCGGAAGCGTTGCGAATTCTGCACATAGTGATCGGCGATGGCGTTGATGCGCGTGATTTCTTCGGGCGAGAGTTGACGAACCACCTTGCCCGGCATGCCCAGCACCATCGAGCCATCGGGGATTTCCTTGCCTTCGCCGATGAAGGCGCGGGCGCCGATCAGGCAGTTTTTGCCGATTTTTGCGCCGTTGAGGATGACTGCGCCGATGCCCACCAGGCTGCCTTCGCCGATGGTGCAGCCGTGCAGCATGGCCATG
>JANNHN010000083.1:0-1571 GCA_031404395.1 Betaproteobacteria bacterium | reverse complement strand
CGACGCTGCGCCGCGCGCTGGAACACGTGGTGCCGGGACAGGGTAAGGCCGTGGTGCTTGAGCTGGCGGCCTTTCTGGAGCACCGCGAGGTGATCGGCTGGGTGCTGCTCGTAACCATGCTGTTCTTCAGTTCGCTGGCCTTCAAAGTGCTGGAGAACGCAATCTCGGTAATTTTTCTGCATCGCGTGGCGACGCACCATCGACACTTTCTCGTTTCGGCACTGCTGCCCCTGATCTACATCGTATTCATTGGCATGGCACTGTTCGTGGGGACATTATTGCTTGCGCAGCTGATCGCGATCGGCGAAGAGCAACTGCTCATCCTCGGACACTCATGGTCGCTCAGCGGATTCTCGCGCTTCATGCTCTACCTTGCCGGCGTGACCAGCGAAATCCTCATCATTTCCTCGATTTATTACTTCATGTCAGCCGGCCGGATTTCACTGAACCACGCCCTGATTGGCGGCGCCACCGCTGGCGTGCTGTGGGAAATTATCCGCCAGGGTCTGGCATGGTATTTCTCCACGCTCTCGCAAGTGAGTGTGGTCTACGGCTCGCTGACCACGGCCATCATCGTGCTGCTCAGCCTGGAAATTGCGGCTGCGCTGCTGTTGCTCGGGGCGCAGGTGATTGCGGAATATGAGCGCATCGCCGAAGGTAATGCGGACAAGCCGCCAGTGGCGATGAGAACCGAAGCGGTGAAAAACAATACAGCGCAGGCTGCCTGAACAGGTCGCCGGGCCCTGCTCCTCATGGCACTTCGCCACAAAAAAGCCGGGATGAATCATCCCGGCTTTTTTACCTCTGCAGCGGCGCTACCGCCCCGCGCAGTCAGCCGCGCGTGTAGGTGATCTTCTTCGCGCCACCGTCGCAAGTGCCGACGACCTGCGCATTCTTGGTCTGGTCAGCGGGAACAATGGCAAGCGTGTAGGTCTTCACGCCCTTGCCCTTGATCTTCGCGTCGATCTCGGCCTTGAGTTCATCGCAGGATTTCCGCGCCAGCGCGGGCGTGGCAACCAGCATCAGGGTAATGACTGCAATCAGGGTTTTCATGGGATACCTCCGTCGTGTTTGATACAGAGTATAGCTTCGCCGTTGTGCTGGCGGATGCTGCTGGATTATCGCAATAAAAACAGTAACTATTTGTTT
Organism: Betaproteobacteria bacterium; assembly: GCA_031404395.1. Lineage (GTDB taxonomy): Bacteria > Pseudomonadota > Gammaproteobacteria > Burkholderiales > SG8-41. The sequence goes on along the minus strand of JANNHN010000083.1, from coordinate 422 downwards.
TTATTGATATATTTTTCAGCATTCCATCGCGACCACCGCCCGCGGATGCCCCTCGCGCCCGCCCGGCGCCAGCGCCGGCTTGTCTCCCGCGCACTGAATACGATGCATCACCCGCCGGAATCCGCCGTCGAACGGTTCGCGATGATGCATTTTTTTGTTGTGGCCTCGCCGTCACGCGGGCTGCGCCCGCATGAGTCTCGTCCCAACCGCCACGCTCTCAATGCATCACTCTATACCGCGACCCTGGCCCGCGGATGCCCTTCGCGCCCGCCCGGCGCCAGCACCGGCTTGTCTCCCGCGCACTGTATCCGGTGCATCACCCGCCGATATCCGCCGTCGAACGGTTCGCGATGATGCATTTTTTTGTTGTGGCCTCGCCGTCACGCGGGCTGCGCCCGCATGAGTCTCGTCCCAACCGCCAC
>JANNHN010000082.1:0-3340 GCA_031404395.1 Betaproteobacteria bacterium | reverse complement strand
AGTCTTGCGTATTATTCCAAATGGGCGCCGCGGACCTGCTCCGTGCATATAGTGCGCGACGATGCCTGGAGTCGGTGGGAAGATACCGGCAGCGTTACCGTGGTGACGCTGAACGAGGAAAAAGGCGCGTTCCTGATTGATCACGAGCGCCACTACGTGAAATTCCTGTTTCGCAATATCGATCGCGAACGATTTTGCGGCATGGAAGGCAAGATTACCGGCACCCTGACAGTCACTCGCGGCAAAAACCAGTGCGAGCTGGAGGGCATCATGGACGACGGGCCCGACATGATCAAGGAGGTACCGAAGGTGGAAGTGCCAAAGACGGAAGTACCAAAGACGGAAGTACCGAAGACTTCATGATCCCGGGTATTTAGAGCGCCTAACGAAATGAAACGCGCGATGCGCTGTCACGATTTTTGCTCAGGGCAAGGAACCGCCGCAGGGCATATCGCGAATATGCACAAGGCGGGTGACGCAGCCATGAGCAAAAATTCGTGCCAGCCCAAAGGGTTACGGCTAAAATCGGCGGCGTGCCGGAGCGTGGAGCAGGGGCCCCGCTTGCGGGGATGCGACCGCACAGGCACGCGAGAGGACCGCGCATGCAGGCACGCCCACGTCCCGCTACGGGGTCGCATCCCGGCGCGATGCGCCGTGAACCTGCTCCGCCCTGCGCGGGAAACTTTGTCGACCGGTTTGGCCTTATTCGCGATAAGGCCAGCGCCGCTCTTCGCGTCATCGCCGATTTTCGCGCGTAACGCACGCGCGTTTCATTTCGTTAGGCGCTCTTAATGACAACTGCCAGCCTGATCCGCCATGTGCCGCTGTTTGACGGACTGGATACGCAGTCGCTCGATGACGTATTGCGCATTTTTGAGCGAGTCGAATTTTCTGCCGGCGACCATCTGACCCGGCAGGGCTATCCCGCAGACTGCGCCTACATTGTGGAATCCGGCTCCGCCGATGTCGTGACCGCGTTGCCCGGCGGCGGCACGGCCACGGTGGCGCAACTGCAGCCCGGCGCCATGCTGGGTGAAATGGCGCTGCTCGAGAGCGGCATGTGTTCGGCGACGGTGATTGCGCGGGAGGCCATGGTCAGCTACCGCATCACCCGCGAAGGATTCCGCATGTTGCTGGCGCAGCGCGTGCCGGCGGTGTTCACCATCCAGCAGCGCATCATCCGGGCGCTGTGTCAGCGCCTGCGTAACCTCAATGCCAAAGTAGTTGCTGCCGACGCCGAAGATTCCGCGGTGTCAGATCTGCAGCCGGTAGCGCTGGCGACGCATCCGGCGGATGAATCTTTCGATGTGCCGGCTTTTCTGCCGGTGTTGACGCCGTTTCGTGAATTCGCGCCCATGGATATTGCCGCGCTGCATGCGGCTTCCAGAGTGATGCACATTCGTCGCGGCGAGCCGCTGTTCGGGCAGGGCGCTGCCGGAGATACGGCTTACATCGTGGTGCGCGGCGCGCTGGAGCTGACGGTGCGGCGGGGCGGTGAACTGCAACGTATCGGCATCCTCGGCCCGGGGCGGTTCTGCGGCATACTTGCGTTGATTGAAGATCAGACGCACAGCATGCAGGCGGCGGCGCGTGAACACACCACGCTGCTTGCGCTGGATCGTGTGGCATTCATGCGTTTTTTCAACGGACACGATACGCCGGCGCTGAAATTGCAGCAGGCCATCAATCGTGAATTGCTGCAGGCGCTGTCGCGCACCAATAACCATCTGACGCGTCTGATCAGCAGCACGCGGGTGCGCAGCAGACCAGTGGCCGCAGACCTGCGACAGGCACTGGCGACGCAGGATTTCCGGGCGGCGTGAAGAACAGTTTGACGATCTTGCTGAAAAGGGAACTCCCGTGTTGAAACTTTTTTATGCCTTGAATACCTGTGCCCTGGCGTCGCACATCACGCTGGAAGAGATCGGTACGCAGCACGAAGCCGTGCGGCTCGACTTCGGCAAGAACGACCAGAACAAACCGGAATACCTCGCGATCAATCCGAAGGGCCGGGTGCCGGCGCTGATCACCGATCACGGCATTCTGACCGAGACGCCGGCAATCCTGGCGTACCTCGCGCAGAGCTATCCTCAGGCAAAACTGGCGCCGCTGAGCGACCCTTTTGAATTCGCCCGCGTCCAGGCTTTCAACAGTTACCTGTGCTCAACGGTTCATGTTGCACACGCGCACGGCAGACGCGGCAAACGCTGGGCGGACGATCCGGTTGCGATCAAGGACATGCAGCGCAAGGTACCGGAAACGGTGAGCGCGTGTTTTGAACTGATCGAGCAGGAAATGTTCGTCGGGCCGTGGGTGATGGGCAAGGATTACAGCATCTGCGATCCGTACCTGTTCACCATCGCCAAATGGCTGGAGAGTGATACGGTGGACATCGCGCGCTTCCCGAAAGTGCAGGACCACCGCAAGCGCATGGCGGAGCGGCCAGCGGTGAAAAAAACGATGGCGGTGGAGCTCAGTCCGGCGTGACGCTCCCCGGGCTTGCCTAGTCGAGGTAATGAATCTCCACGCTCGGTCGGCCGTTGCGCGTATCGGCGTAGATCATCGAATATTCCGGCACTTCCAGCCATGTTGAGGTGTCGCGCGTCAGCGGTTCAGAGGCGATCATGATCGAATCCGCGGTATCGGCGCCACCGATCATTTTCCATTCATCGTCGTGGCGGCCGTATTCGCGGCCCGAGGTGTACCACAACGACAGAAAGGCGAGATTGGCTTCATGCACTTTCGCCGGATTTTCGGTGGGGTAACGACCGAAGTCGAAGCAATAGCGCACCGCGGCGAGCTGGGTGCCGGTGTGGATGAACAGATTGACCGAAGATGAAGTCGCAATCCCCAGTGTCGCGCGGATGCGGCGGATGATCGCCAGGGTGGCATCGACTGCGTGCACCAGTTGCTGCGCGGTGATGGCCTGCGTCGGATCATCGAGCTGCGAGGCAAGCAGCGCGTAGATCCATTCGCTGTCGGTGGTGCCGGAAATCAGCGCGGCGATTTCCGGCTTGATGTGCTCCAGCAGCAGCGGCCGCATGTCGCGGATGCGCGCCAGATCGCCGTTGTGGGCCAGCGCCAGGCGAAAACCGGGGTAATGAAAGGGATGCACGTTCTGCGGCGAGATATCGACCGTGGTGCTGTAGGCTACACCGCGCACATGCGCCAGTACGGCGCTGGCGTGGACTTTTTCCGATAGTGATTTAAGGTTGCGGTCGAAAATCGGCAGCGTGGTGGAGGCATAACTGTAGGGCAGAGCGGGTTCCGGTGATGTACGATCCCAGGCCTTGATGCCGAATCCGGCGAGATTCAGCATGTGCAGCATTTTCGGCATGTA
>JANNHN010000081.1:0-7243 GCA_031404395.1 Betaproteobacteria bacterium | reverse complement strand
TCGTTCAGGCCATATACTCTTTGGACCAATAACATCGCTGTGGTCGCCGACCCATGCAGTTTCGGTGTGCACATCCCACGCGGATGAGCCTGAAGAAACTCGGAAGGTGGCCGCCTTGGACCTCTGGTTCAAGATGCTGGTCTGAGCGGCACAAGCGGGGGAACCCAACCAATGCGGCCCGGCCGCATTTTTTTTGGCCGCATTTCATTCATCCTTGAAACGGCAGTTCAGCCACAGAGGGCACAGAGTTTCTCGATACCCCTTGAGAGGTGCACAGAGGAAAATCAAGAACATAAGTCATTTCCACGCCCCACCAATCTGGTGAGTGCGGCCCGAGGATTCAACTCCTTGAATTTCCCGGTGTTCTCTGTGACCTCTGTGGCTAATCGCTTTTTCCAGGTTTATATCCGACATGCGCTACTGGCTGATTAAATCCGAACCCGACGCCTACAGCATCGACGATCTGGCGCGCGACAAAACCTCCCCCTGGACCGGCGTGCGCAATTATCAGGCGCGCAATTTCATGCGCGATCAGATGAAGCCCGGCGACCCGGCTTTCTTTTATCACTCCAACTGCGAGGAGCCGGGCATTACCGGCATTGCCGAAGTCAGCAAGGCGGCTTACCCCGACGCCACGCAGTTTGACCGCAAGAGCAAATACTTTGACGACAAGGCAACCCCGGACAATCCGCGCTGGCTGCATGTCGATTTCCGTTTCGTGCGCAAGACCAAGCCGGTATCCCTGACCGAACTGCGCCGGCACAAGGCGCTGGCCAAAATGCAGATTCTCGCCCGCGGCAACCGGCTGTCGATCACGCCGGTGGATCCGGATGCGTGGAAATACATCCTCGGCCTGATGAAATAGGGTCGCCAGATGCTTGACTGGTGGTGGGCTTACCTCGCGCTCGGCGCGTTCGTCGGTTTTTTTGCCGGACTGCTCGGCATCGGCGGCGGCGCGGCCATGGTGCCGGTACTGGCGTTCATTTTCGCCGCCAAGGAATTCGCGCCCTCGCATATCGTGCATCTGGCGCTGGGCACGGCAATGGCGACCATCCTCTTCACGTCCGTATCCAGTGTGCGCACCCATCAGCAGCATGGCGCGGTGAACTGGCAGCTTGTCAGGAGAATGGCGCTGGGCATCATCATCGGCACCTTTGGTGGTGCGCTGCTCGCCAGTGTGTTGAATGTACGCCTGCTGACCATCACCTTCACGGTTTTGATTTACGCCCTGTCCGCGCAGATGATGTTCGGCCGCAAGCCGCAACCCGGCACGATGCCGCAGACCGTGGCTGGCGCCAGCATTGCTGCGGTCAGTATCGGCATCATTTCCAGTTTGACCGCCACCGGCGGCGCATCATTGATGGTCGCTTATCTCGTCAAGCGCGGCACGCTGATCCATGAAGCAATCGGCACCGCGGCGGCGATCGGCTGGCCGCTGGCGGCTGCCGGCACCGCGGGCTACATACTCGCGGGCTGGGGAAAATCCGGGTTGCCCGAATACAGCATCGGTTTTGTCTATGCGCCGGCGTTCGTCGGCATCGTCATTGCCAGCATTTTGCTGGCGCCGGTGGGTGCGCGTCTCGCCCACCGCACTCCCGGAACGTTGCTGAAGAAAATCTTTGCGATTGTGCTTTTCGTGCTGGCGACGAAAATGCTTGTGAGCTTTTTGTAGCCCGGATGAGGGCCGCAGGCCGGAATCCGGGGAAGTGAACGTGTCACCCCGGAATACGCTGCCACCCAAGGTGACTTCCTTCGGGGCGCGCTGCATCCGGGCTACGGATTTTGCTTACGGCTTACCATTCACCGCTTACCGGTTGCCAACACCTAAACAATCTTCGCGGCATGCAGCCGCGCAATTTCGGCTTTATCCAGCCGCAACACCTCACGCAGAATTTCATCGGTATGCTGCCCCAGCGTCGGTGGCGGCAATTTGTATTCCACCGGCGTTTCCGAAAACCGCATCGGGCTGGCCACCAGCGGCACTTTGCCGGCAGTCGGGTGATCCATTTCGATTTTCACGCCACGCGCCACGGCCTGCGGCTCCGCGAATACCTGCGCAATATTGTTGATCGGCCCGTTGGGCACGCCGGCGGTTTCCAAGGCATCGACCCAGTCGCGCGTAGTGCGTTCGGCGAACACGGCATTCAGCAGTGCCGTGATTTCTGTACGGTTTTCAACACGCTTGGCATTGGTCGCGAAGCGCGGATCTTTCGCCAGTTCCGGGCAGCCGGCAATCTCGCAGAACCTGTTGAACAGATTGTCATTGCCGCAGGCCAGAATGATGTCACCGTCACTGGTGCGGAAAGTCTGGTACGGCACGATGTTCGGGTGGGCGTTGCCCAGCCGCCCCGGCGCCTCGCCGGTGGCCAGGTAATTCATGGCCTGGTTGGCGAGAAGCGCCGCCTGGGTATCGAGCAACGCCAGATCAAGATGCTGGCCGACGCCGGTCTCGGCACGATGCGCAAGCGCCGCACACACCGCAATCGATGCATACATGCCGGTCATGATGTCGACGATGGGCACGCCGACGCGCTGCGGCCCACCGCCCGGCAGATCGTCGCGCTCGCCGGTGATGCTCATCAGTCCGCCCATGCCCTGAATCATGAAGTCATAACCGGGACGTTCACGGTACGGGCCGGTCTGGCCGAAGCCTGTCACTGAACAGTAGATCAGCCGCGGATTGATTTTTCGTAAATCCGCGTAACCCAGACCATACCGCGCGAGATCGCCGAACTTGTAGTTCTCCAGCAGCACATCAACCTCTGCCGCCAGCTTGCGCACCAGATCCTGACCTTCAGGCTTCGACATATTGATGGTGATCGATCGCTTGCCGCGATTCGCTGCCGCGAAATACGCCGACTCTTTGGTATCTGCGCCAGCCGGATCTTTAAGCCACGGCGGACCGAACGCGCGCGAATCGTCGCCGCCGCCCGGACGCTCCACCTTGATGACTTGCGCGCCCAGGTCGGCAAGATTCTGCCCGGCCCACGGCGCAGCCAGTACGCGCGACAGATCCAGTACTTTGATATGCGATAAGGGCCCAGCCATGATGCTCCCGGTAATTCCTGAAAAATAAGGGGTCTATTCAGTGCGTGCGGCAAAGTCAAAAACTTCCCTCACCCGGCGCTACGCGCCACCCTCTCCCGCAGGGCGAGGGTTTTTTCCCCTCTCCCTGCGGGAGAGGGGCAAGGGGTGAGGGAAAGTCTTGTTCTTGCCGCACGCACTGAATAGTTACAATAGTTGCAAACAAGTTGAATGAAAAGGACGGTCAGCGCCCCACGAAGCGGGGTTTTTTCTTTTGCATGAACGCATCGTAGCCGATGCGGTAATCCTCGGTACTGAAGTAGTCGAAGTTGGCGTTGATTTCCGTATCGCTCAGCGGCGCCGGTTGCGGCGTCAGGCGGCGAATGAACTGCTTGTGCCAGCGCGCGACCAGCGGCGCGCCGTCGGCAATGCGCTGTACCGTTACCGCTGTTTCAGCAGCGAGTTCTGTATCAGGCACCAATCGCGTCAGCAGACCCTTGGCCTGCGCCTCATCGGCGCCCCACATCCGGCCTTCGACCAGAATTTCCAGCGCCACCGCGCGCCCGACCAACGGCAGCAATGCGGCAAGCTCGTCGTAGGCGATGGCAAAACCCACGCGGTTGATCGGCACGCCGAATCGCGCGCTGTGGCCGGCGATGCGCAAATCGCACTGGCAGGCGAGTTCCAGCCCGCCGCCGGCGCAAGCGCCGTGGATCATCGCCACCGTCGGATGCCGGCACTCGCCTACAGCGCGCAGCGCGCCGTACACCAGCTCGCGGTGATACACCTTGCCCTGTTCCGCCGTGTTGCGCGCCGCGGCGAATTCGGCCATGTCGGCACCCGCGGCAAACGCCGCGCTGCCGGCGCCGCGCAGCACCACGCAGCGCAAGGTGTCGTCGTCCGACAGCCGCGCCATGACCGCAGCGAGTTCCCGCCACATGGCCACCGTCAGCGCATTGTGTTTTTCAGGATTGGACAGGGCCACTGTGGCCACAAGGCCATCGCGTGTTACCAGGATCTCGCCGTTCATTGCGCCATTTTAATGGATCAGGCTGCGCGCAGCCCGGCGCCGGACTGGAAAGCGCGGGGAATCACCGTCGCGGGTCACGCGGCTTGGGCTGTGTACGCGGCCCCGGCGCAACCACGCCGGAATCGAGAAATGCGGTCAGTTTGGCCAGTTGTGCCGAAGCCTGCTTGCGCACAGCCTCCACATCACACGCCGCCCAGTCGTAGAAACCCTTGCCGGCGGCAAGGCCGGTTTCCCCGTTTTTGACCATGTCCTGCAGCATCGGGTCCGGGGTGCGGTTATGAAACAGTTCCGGCACGATCGACGCCTGCGCTTCGGCGTGGATTTTCAGTCCGCTGATGTCCTTCTGCTGGATCAGCCCGCTGATGCACATGCGCGGCGCCAGCATGCGCCGTGCCGCATGGTCGATGTCGGCCGCGCTGGCAACGCCGGCTTCAATCAGATAGTAGGCTTCATGCAGGATCGCATGCTGCAGGCGGTTGACCAGAAAACCGACGATGGGTTTGTAGAGAATCACCGGTTCCTTGCCGGTGCGCCGCAGTGCCTCCGCCGCTGCATCGACCAGATCCGCAGGTGTTTTCGGACCCGCCATCACTTCCACCACCAGCGTCTGATCGGCCGGCATGAAGTAATGCAAGCCAATAAAGCGTTCGGGATGTTTCAGCGATTTGGCAAGTTCAATCAGATCAAGGCCCGAGGTTCCGGTGGCCAGGATGACATCGCCATTCGGGTACGCCGCCTCGACTTCCGCATAAACCTGCTGTTTGGTTTTGACGTCCTCGGGCACCAGTTCCAGCACCAGGTCGGGCGGCGTCGCCGGCAGGCGTTCGACGGCGCGCACGCCATCAGGCAAATCTTTCAGTTCGCTCGCACGGCTGCTGCGCACCGTGGTATCAAAGCCGTGGGCGGCAAAGGTGCGCGCCACGCCGCGGCCCATGACGCCGTAGCCGTAGATCAGGATGGATCGGATTTTTTTTGACATGCCCGCCGTGCCCGGAAACTTGCCGGCGCGCGACCATTCCGGCGCGCACCGATCATGATTAGGAATGAGTCGCGTAGGCTAACCAGTTTGCGGCGCGTTGCCAACTGTCCGTGTCTGCATGGTAATGCGTCTGGTTGCGAGGTTGACAGGGGGTGGATATGGGGTTAACGTTTTTCCGCGGCATTTCAAAGCGGGCAATGCAGCGCAGCCCCGATAAATCACGTTGGAGGAGTTCCAGATGAAACGATTGTTGATCGCACTTGCGTGCGGCTTTGCCGCCGTTGGCGCAGGCGCACAGGGTTTTCCGAACAAAGCCATGACCGTCGTGGTGCCGAATCCGCCGGGCGGCATGAACCAGATCCACGCCATGCCGTTGTCGGCCGTCATCGAGCGCCTGACCAAACAGCCGGCGCCGGTCGTCAATCGCCCGGGCGGCACCGCAGCAGTCGGCACCGCGTATGTCGCCAATCAGACTCCGGACGGCCATACGTTGCTGATCACCACACCGAATCTTTATCTGGTGATCGAGAAGGACAAACTCTACGGCATCAAGTCGCCATTCTCGCTGGCGCAGATCCAGCCGGTGGCGTTGATGAGCGCAGATCCGCTGATTTTCGTCGTGCATCCTTCGGTGCCGGCGAAAACCGCCAAGGAGTTCATTCAACTGGCCAAAAAGGCAAATGGCACCAGCACGTTTTCGTCATCGGGGCCCTACGGCATTACGCATGTGCCGATGGCGATGTTCCTCGACGCTGCCGGCCTGAAAATGCGCCATGTGCCGACCACCGGCGGCGGCCCGGCCGTCACGCAACTGCTCGGCGGTCACGTCGATGCCACTGGCGGCGGCCCGGCTGCCGTCTACCCGCATGTCATCTCCGGCAAGATGCGCGCGGTGGCAAGCTGGGGCGTAAAACGTCATCCGGCGGTACCGGATGTGCGGACCTTCAAGGAGCAGGGCATCGACGTAGAAGCCTATCTGTGGGTGGGCGTATTCACCGCCGCAGGCATTCCGGAACCGGCGCTGAACCAGTTGCGCGACCTGATCCGCAAGGCGGCGGCTGATCCGGCATTCAAGGATGCGCTGACCAAAGTACAAGTAGTGCCCGATTACCGCGATACCGCGGACTTCAAGACCTTCTTCGACGCCGACTACCAGCGCATGGCCAAGGCCGTGCAAAAGATCGGCAAGATTTGAGCGCGCTGCGGAACAGCATAACCCATTGATTTTATTTATAAATTAACGGCGCTTTGGCGCCGTTAATTGCTGCAATGCCAGTCCCGATATTTTTCTGAATACCGCCATGCAAATTAAAAACATACAGCCCATCGCCATCAGCCTGCCGCTGATCAAGCCGGTGAAAATGTCGTTCGAGGAAGTGCGCAACGCGGAAAATCTGCTGGTGCGCGTGGAAACGCGCAACGGCATCATCGGCTGGGGTGAAGCGGCATCAGCGCCGACCATGACCGGTGAGACGCTGGGCAGCATGGTCGCTGCGGTGCGTTACCTCGCAGACAAACTGGCAGGCATGCCCGCCGACGAGATCGCCGCAGTCATGCACCGCGCGGGGCAATATCTCTACGGCAACAACGGCGCCAAAGCCGCCATCGAAATGGCGTTGTTCGATGCCTGGGGCAAAGCGCGCGGCAAACCGGTTTATGAACTGCTCGGCGGCGCACGGCGCACCCGCATTCCTGCGCTGCGCCTGATCGGCACCGGCAGCACCGATGGCGACATTGCCGAAGCGAAAAAAAGGCTCGCTGAGGGTTATGTCGCCATCAAAATCAAGGTCGGCGTCGCCTCCCCGGAAGCCGACGCCGAACGCGCATGCGCCGTTGCCGCAGTACCAGACGATGATGTACTGATCTGCTCCGACGCCAATCAGGCGTGGACGCCGGACGAGGCCATACGCTTCGTGCAGGGCATCGCCGACACGCGTATCGAATATTTCGAACAGCCGGTCGCCGGGCATGATGTGGCGGGCATGGCGCGCGTCGCTGCCGCAAGTCGCGTCAAAATCGGGGTTGATGAAGGATTGCACAGCATCGACGATCTGCGCCGGCATCACGCGATGAAAGCGGCGCACGGCTGCAGCCTGAAAACCATCAAGCTGGGCGGCATGCGCCCGGTCTATGACGCAGCACTGCTCTGCGAACAACTGGATCTGCGGGTCAATCTCGCCTGCAAGATCGCCGAAGCGGGCATCGCCAGC
>JANNHN010000080.1:0-2147 GCA_031404395.1 Betaproteobacteria bacterium | reverse complement strand
TTGCCCGACGTGCCGACGTTTGCCGAGGCCGGCGTTCCCGGCTATGACGTGACCGGCTGGTACGGCCTGTGTACCCAATCCAAGGTGCCGCAGCCGATACTCGCCAAGCTCAATGCCGACGCCAACAAGCTGCTGGCCGGGCCGCTGAAAAAACGGCTGGAGGATCAGGGCATTTCGGTGACGCCGGCGACGCCGGAGCAGTTCGCCACGCACGTCAAATCCGAAATCGCCAAGTGGACCAAAGTCGTCAAGGACTCGAAGCTGGAAGGGGATTGATCCCGTCCTTCGAGGCAGTGTGTTTTTTAAAAAGGAAGAAATGGCATGAATGCAGATACCGCCCGCACGCTCACCCGTTACAGCCAGTGGTCGAACAAAGTCATGTTCGATGCCGTTGCGGCGTTGCCGGAAGGCGCGGCGCTGAAACCCCGCGCATCGTTGTTCAAGAACATGGTGCATACGCTCAATCACATCTACGTGATCGACCGGATCTGGCAGGCGCATCTTGAAGGACGCGATCACGGCTACGAGGCGCGCAATACCAAGGATCATCCGCCATTGACCGAGTTATGGCGGCTGCAGCAGGAAGTGGATGCGTGGTATGTGGACTGGAGCGACCGGCAGACCGGTGCGGCGCTGGCAGAAACCGTCCAGTACACGCTGATCGGCGGCAACACGGGGACGATGACCCGCGGTGAAATCCTGCTGCACGTGGTGATGCACACCAACTATCACCGCGGTTTCGTCGCCGACATGATTTATGACGTGCCGGGCTGCCGCCCCCCGACCATGGATTTACCCGTTTATGTGGGGAAAATTCGCGCCGCGGTTTGACCAGTTGCCGCGCGGCGGGTAGCATCAGGACAACATGCTGCACCTTGCCTGGTGCGGTTTCTTTCACTCCCGCGAACGGAGGCGTCCCATGACCGAACGCACAATCCGCGAAATCATAGCCGGCCAGGAATTGCTGACCGCCCTGGCCAGCATGACCGTGGCCGAAGCCGCACGACTGATGCGGCAACGCAATGTCGGTGCGATGATGGTGGTTGATGGCGATAAACTCGCCGGCGTGTTCACCGAGCGCGACGCGCTGTTTCGCGTCGTTGCCGCCGGGCTGGATGTCATGAGCACGCCGCTCAGCGTGGTGATGACCAGGAACCCGCAGTCCATCGCGCCGGATCGCTCGTTCGTGCAGGCGCTGGGCATGATGCACGAAGGCCGCTATCGCCACCTGCCGGTCGTCGAGAATGGTCGCCCCGTCGGCATGGTTTCCGTACGCGATGCTTTCGGGCCGGAACTCGAAGCCTTCGTTTACGAGATCCTGCGCCAGGAGCAGGCCAGCCAGATACTGGCGTAGCGTTCGCGCTGCGCGGCGAGCAGGCGCATTAAATCCGTAGCCCGGATGCAGCGCAGCGTCCCCCAGGAGGACTTCCTTCGGGGCGCAATCCGGAGGAGTGAATGCGCCATCCCGGAATGCGCCCAACGGAGGTCCTCTGAGGGACGCTCTGCTTCCGGCTGCATTTGCGGTCAGTCAGTTCGGAAACCACGGCAGCATCGGCTCTTTGCCTTCGGGCAGCGCCTTGCGTGCCACATTGAGGATCATCGCCAGCATCGCGTAATAACCGGCGACCGCGATGAGTTCGATCACGCCCTGTTCACCGAACACGCTGATGGCGCGCGCGTACGTTGCATCGCAGACGCTTTTGTTGTGCAGTGTTTCGGTGAGCATGTCGTACAGCGCTTCCTCATCTCTGGCCATGCCGGCGGGGCGCCGGCCTTCGGCAATGGCTGCGGCAATCGCCGGACTCAAGCCCGCTTTCATCGCATGCGCGTGATGCGATTGCCATTCATATTGTTGCGTCCAGTGGCGCGCCGCCATCAGCGTCGCCATTTCCGCGATGCGGCGGTCGAGCGGGCAGCGGAAGCGCAGATACTCGCCGACCTGCTGCACGGTGTGCGCGAGGCCGGGGCTGCGCAGCAGTGTGAGAAAGGGTCCGCGCACTTCGCCGCGCGGACCGGATGCAATCGCCGCGGCGACTTTTTTCTGTTCGTCGGTCCATTGCTCCTGCGGGATGCGCGGCAGGCGTTCGGGGTGGGCGTGGGGCATGATGGTCTCCGTTGAAAATACAGTAACTAATTGTTTTTATTAA
>JANNHN010000079.1:0-2543 GCA_031404395.1 Betaproteobacteria bacterium | reverse complement strand
TGCTCAAGCGCGAAGGCAATACCAAAGCCGTGCGCAGCAGGATGTTGTCACTGCAGGAATACAACGAGGTGCTGGGACTGGGCGATGTGGAGGCTTGGGAAAAGCGCTTTCTGCTGGATCGGTAAGTTTTTGCATATTAATTTAACTAATTGTTTTTAAACATAAAATTATAATTTCAGGCGGGCAGGTGCCGACCTGATCATGGAGTTCTGAGATGGCGGCTGCCGAGAAAAAATTACGCAAAACCCCTGCGACTGGCAAATTGCGGTCAGTAAAAACAGATACCCGACAGCGCGAACCGCAGTTCGATACGCTGCAGCAGATTGCACTGGCCGCGTGGCATAAGCTGTCGCCGGCCGTGTGGGACCACCTGGTCGGCGGCGCCGATTCCGAAATGACGCTGCGGCGCAATCGCGCCGGCCTGGATGCCCTCGCTTTGCGCCAGCGCGTGCTGGTTGATGTGCGCGAAATCGATTTACGTACTTCGTTGCTTGGGCAAGCGCTGGCGTTTCCGGTGTTTCCCGCGCCGGTCGGCGGGTTCCTCGGCAAGGTGCATGAGGAGGGCGGGCCGGCGGTGGCACGTGCCGCCGTTGCGCGTGGCACTACGGCCTTTATCGCGACCGCGGCCAAGCCCAGTCTCGAAGCGGCGCAGGCGGCCGTCAGGCAACCGTTGATATTCCAGCTCTACGTACGCGGTGACCGCCAGTGGGTTGAAGCCATGCTCGACCGGGTAAAGGCGGCCGGTTATGGCGCCTTGTGCGTGACGGTGGATCGCAATTATTACGGCCGCCGCGACCGCGATCTGGTCAGCGGTTTGCCGGTGCGTGAAGGTTTTGGCGATCAATCCTATCAGGCGAGTCTCAACTGGAAAGATCTGGTGTGGATGAAAAAGCGCGTCGGCCTGCCGTTGATCGCCAAGGGCATTGCTACTGCAGAAGATGCTGTGCTCGCCGTTGAACACGGTACGGATGTGGTTTACGTGTCCAATCACGGCGGACGCCAGCTCGACCACGCACAGGGCAGCATCGAAGTGCTGCCGGAAGTCGTCAAAGCGGTCGGCACCCGTGCCGAGATCGTCGTCGATGGCGGTATTTTGCGCGGCACGGATGTGGTCAAGGCGCTGTGCCTGGGCGCACGCGCCGTCGGCGTCGGCAAATTGCTCGGCTGGGCATTGACGGCCGGAGGGGAAGCGGGCGTTGCGCGCATGCTGGAACTGATGGAAATCGAAGTGCGCACGGCGATGGGCCTGATGGGTGTGACTTCCATCAGGCAACTGAACCCGGATTGGCTGCGGTCGGTGCCGGTGCTGGGTACGCCCACTGCAATCAGCGCGTATCCGCTGCTGGATGCGGCGCTGCAGGCGAAACGCAAATAACGCAGTAAAAAATCAGGGATTACGCATGAAGACAACAACATTGCTGGCAGGATTGCTGGCCACGATCTGGGTTGCCGCTGCAGTTGCGGCTGATAGCTACCCCTCTCGGCCGGTGCGCATGGTGGTGCCGTTTGCGCCGGGCGGCGCATCGGACTTCGTCGGCCGCCTGGTGCAGCCGCGGCTGGCGCAGGAGCTCGGCCAGCAGATTGTCATCGACAATCGCGCCGGGGCGTCGGGCAACATCGGCGTTGAAGTCGCGGCGCGCGCTTCCGCCGACGGCTATACGCTGTTGCTCGGCAATATCGGCACCATGGCGATCAATCCGAGCATTTATCCGAAATTTCCGGTGCGTCCGCTGCGTGATTTTATCGGCGTGACGCAAGTGGTCGATGTGCCGGTGGGTCTCGCCGCGCATCCGTCGGTGCCGGTGAAGACCATGCTGGAGTTCATCGCCTACGCCAAGGCGCAGAAAGGCAAGCTCAACTTCGGTTCCGCCGGCGCCGGCAGCAACGGCCGGCTGGAAATGGAGCAATTCATGCGCCTCGCCGGAATTGAGCTGACGCATATTCCGTACAAGGGGGGCGCCGGTGCCGCGGCCACCGCGCTGGTGGCGGGTGAGGTCGGCGTGGCTTTTGTCAGCATTGCTTCGGTGATGCCGTTCGTGCGCAACGGCCGGTTGAAGATACTCGGCGTTTCGGCGCCCAGACGCGTGGCTGCATTGCCCGACGTGCCGGCGATGCCGGAACTCGGCTACAAGGACATGAAAACCGGTTCATGGCAGGGCGTGTATGTACCGACGGGGACGCCGCGCGCGGTGGTCAACCGGCTCTACACCGCAGCAGTCAAAGTCATGGCGGATGCCGATATCGTCAAACGCATCAACGACAGCGGATCCGAAGTGGTGCTGAGCAGATCGCCGGCGGAATTTGCAGTGTTCATGAAGGAGCAGACCGAGCGGTTTGCGACGGTGGTCAAGCAGATCGGCGGCATTACCGAGTGATGGGTTCCGGGTAATAACAAATAAAAAGGCAATCAGCGTGTTCAAACTGGGAATACTCGAAGGCGACGACATCGGACTGGAAGTGGTGCCGGAGTGCGTCAAGGTGATGAAAGCCGCGGCGGCAAAAGCCGGATTGCAGATTACATGGCAGCCGCTGCCGATCGGCAG
>JANNHN010000078.1:0-9366 GCA_031404395.1 Betaproteobacteria bacterium | reverse complement strand
TTGGCGAGGCGCTTTTCGACCGCCGGATCCTGCAGCGTCTTGCGGATATCGGCATTGAGCCGCATCACCACCGTTCTCGGCGTGCCGGCCGGCGCCAGCACGCCGAACCAGGAACTCGCCTCGAATCCGGGAAAACCCGATTCAGCGATGGTCGGGATCTCCGGCGTCGCCGGCGTGCGCTGGATGCCGGTGGTGGCGATGCCGACCAGTTTGCCGGTGCGCACATGCGGCAGCGTCGAGGCCATGCCGCTGATCATCATCTTGATGTGGCCGCCGACCAGATCGGTAATCGCCTGACCGCTGCCCTTGTACGGCACGTGCACCATGCTGATGCCGGCCATGCCGTTCAACAATTCCCCTGTCAGATGGCCGATGCTGGCCACGCCCGACGTGGCAAATGAAATCTTCTGCGGATTGGCTTAGCCGTAGGCGAAGAGTTCCTTGAGGCTTTTCGCCGGCAGCGACGGATGGACGACCACGATATTGGAGGCGCCGGCCACTTGGGTGATCGACGCAAAATCCTTCACCGGGTCGTAGGGCATTTTGGCGTAGAGGGCGGGGCCGATGCCGAGATTGGCGATGTAGCCGAGCACGATGGTGTAGCCGTCGGGCGGCGCCTTGGCGACGATCAGCATGCCGATGTCGCCGTTGGCGCCAGTGCGGTTATCGACCACCACCTGCTGCCCCAGATGCGTGGTCAGTGTGAGGCCGATGGTGCGCGCCAGGGTGTCCGTGCTGCCGCCGGGCGCATAAGGCACGACAAAGCGCACCGGCCGTGAAGGATAGTTTTGCGCCAGCGCCGCGCCTGCCGCCAGCAACAGCGCCGCGCCCAGGGTAATCGCGTTCCGTGTACGCGCGCTCATCGCTGCAGCCCCGACGGATCGTTGCGCCAGCGCTCCCATGCCGCGCGCTGATCCTCGCGTATCGAATCGTCTTCAAGCAGGCAGCGCACCAGCGCCGTGGTGTCGGACTCATAAATACCTTCGCGCTTCTTGAAGGCCCATTTTTTTCCGGCCGGAAAAACGGGCGAAGGTACGGGCGTCTGCGGATCTTTATTGTCGCTCATGATGATGTGTGCCGTGAGTGGTAGATGAAGGGTCTGTTGATACTGATGGAATACATTACACCGTTCGGGCTGAGCCTGTCGAAGCCTGTCGTAACAGAATGCCCTTCGACAGAGCCTGTCCTGAGCGTGTCGAAGGGCTCAGGGCGAACGGAATCAGTTTGTCGCTCATTACGAAAGCTCAATAATTATTTCCGCGGCGCCGCAACCGCCGCCACTGCGGGCTCGCGCGTCTCGCCATTCGCAAAAATCAGCAGCGCGCGCACCGGTTTGTGCGGATACATCCGGCTGATGGCGTCGCGATAGGCAGCGAGCTGCGCATCATGCGCAGCCAGCAGCACGGCATCACCGGGCACGTCGCCCGTCTTGTAATCCAGCACCCAGTACGCATCGTCAAACTCCACCAGCCGGTCAATGCGGCGCATGTTCCCTGCGTCATCCACATACGACACTTCGTTCATCGCGCGCTGATGCTGTTCTGTTTTGAAAAAACGGGCGAGGTGCGGTTGCCCGAGCAAGCGCTGCGCCGTGTTCCACAGTGGATCGAATGCTGTCGCGGGCAGCGCCAGCGCGCGCCGCAAAGACTCGCGGTCTGCGGCTTGGCCGTCCGCGCCTGCGCCCGTCATGCGTTCCATCAACGCGTGGAAATACGTGCCGTGGTGCAACGCTGAATCCTTCCGGACTTCCACGCGCCTGCCGGTAGGCAACGGATGCGCAAGACGCGGATCCGCTGCGACCGCTGTGCTTGCAATGTTATCCGCTGCCGACACAGCACCATCGTCCGCAAGATCAACGCCATGCACCACCGTCGTCGCAGGGTCATCTTCGGCAATGCCGGCTTCGGCGCACACTGCCAGGCGTATGCGCCCATACCAGGAATTGCTGCTGCCGCGGCCATCAACACCGCTGACGATCAGCACCTGACGGGCGCGGGTCATCGCTACGTACAACAGGTTGAGATTTTCACGCACAGCAAAACCAGCTTCATCCTGTGCCAGCGCCCGCTGCGCGGTGTTTTGTGTATCCTTGCGCGCCCACAGTGAAAATTGTTGCGGCCGGTCCGCCTCCGGCGGCCAGTCGATCAGCGCGTCGTAGCCGCGCCCCGCATCCTGTCCTGCTGCGGTATCGAGCAGCCACACGATGGGCGCCTCCAACCCCTTCGCGCCATGCACCGTGTAAATGCCGATGGCGTCGCCGCTGTCGCCGATGATGCCTTCGTCCGGCGCCTCGTCGCCGGGCGCGGCGCGCAGGTCCGCCAGTTCGTGAATGAACCGCGGCAGGCTGGGATAACGGCCGGCGTCCGTATCCAGCGCGCGCTGCATGAATGCCTGCAGGTTGGCGGCGACTGCGCCGCGCATCGCGGCAGGCACCGCCTGCGCGTAACGCTGCATGACGCCGCCCTCGAAATAAATACGGTCGAGCTGGTCATGTACCGGTGACGTGTCGGCACGTGCGCGCCACCGGTTCAATAAATCATGCGCGCGTTTCAATGCCGGACTGCAGGCATCCGCCTGGGCCAGTCGCGTCAGACGCTCCCACCAGCTGCCGTCACCCGCCGCCGCCAATGCCACCAGATCGTCATCACCGGCATCGAACACCGGGGAGCGCAGCGCGTGTGCAAGTTGCAGATCGGCATAGGGTGCGCTCAAAAACTTCAGCAGCGCCACGAGATCCTGCGCTTCCAGTGTATCGAGCAGACCGCCCTGGCGGGACGTGACAAAGGAAATGCCGGCATGACGCAGCGCGCGTTCGTACACCGCAAGATGCGTGCGACGCCGCACCAGAATCTTGATGTCCGCGTAGCGCACCCGGCGTTTGCCGCCGCGCCCCGTCCTCTATACACCAGTCACGAACGATCTCGCCGATCCGCTGCGCCAGCAGTGTCGCTTCGTCCTCGCGCCGGCGGTCCTCATCTATCGCCAGCGGCGCTTGCAGGGGATTGCGCAGGAGGCCGGTCTGCGTGATCGCAGCAGCATCGTCCGCAACGATCAGTGGCAGCACTTCAACGCGTCCCGGCATGCCACTGAAATGTGCAGTGTGCGGTGCAAAGCCGATGTAATCATGTTCGGCGCTGAACAGGCGATTGACCACGGCTATCACCGGCGGCGCACAACGCCGCGATTCGTTTTGCGCGAGCCGGCGGGCGCCAAACGCCTGCTCGAGATAATCCTGCGCGCGCTCGAATAACCGCGCCTCGGCGCGCCGGAACCGGTAAATCGATTGCTTGGGATCACCCACCATGAACACCGTCGGCCGCGAATCCGCCGCGTCCGCCGCTTCCAGCCAGCTCTGCAATGTCATCCATTGCAGCGGATTGGTATCCTGAAATTCATCGGCCAGAATATGGCGATAACGCGCGTCGAGCTTGCAATGCATGTAAGCCGCATGATCGCTGACCCGTACCAGTTCGCAGGCATGCCACTCGATGTCGCCATAATCAATGACCTGGCGCTCGCGCTTGAGCGACTGATAGGCTTCCAGCAGCGCCACGCCGCAATGCAGCGCGGCCTCGTTGAAGCGAAAACTCGCCTGATCCCGCAACGCCTCCCGCGCCTGCGCGCAGCGCTCAGCGAGCATGGTGTGCAGCGCGAGCAAGCGGGCTTCACCGTCGGCGCCGATGCGCTTCGCCTGTGTCGGATTCGGTTTGCGCGCGCGCGGTTCGCCGTCATTCGTGAATACGACTGAACACAGGGTATCGAACCGCAACCTGTTGTCATGCTCTGCCGCTCCTGCGAGACGCTGCGCATACCCCTGATCCGTCGGCGTGCTGCGCGCCAGAAATGCCTGGTATTCGGCCAGCGCATCGCGCATCGCCGCATCGGCATAGAGCGGGCCCAGCACATCGGCATCCGGCGCCACCGGCATGCCTGCCGCGATACGCGCCAATGCATGTTGAACCGGATCGGCGGCCTCCCGCGTGAACGCCCACCATTCGGCGCGGCGGCGCAGGAAATTCGTCAGCAGATTACGGGTGTTCTCCAGTCCGCAATCGCGGAACAGAAAATCCAGTCCATGTTTCACAGGCGCATTGGTTGCAGACGCATCAGCCGCGCGCGCCAGGTTTCCGGCAAAACGCTCCCAGGCTTCGTCCACCAGCGTGGAGGTCTGCTCCACCAGCGTGACATCGCCAGGCACTCCGGCATCCAGCGGCGCGCGCCGCAACAACTGCATGAACCAGCTATGAAACGTGGTGATGGTGATTTCAGGCTGCGCGGTCAGCAACCGCTCGTAGAGGAGTCGCGACGGCTTCAACATCGCCTCAATCTGCGCTTCCGGAACTTCGCGCTCGCGCAGAAAAGTGCGCGCATCCCCGGCAGGCGCAATTGCCAGCACGTGCAACCATTCGCGCAGCCGCGCCGCCATCTCCTGCGCCGCCTTGCGGGTAAAAGTTACCGCGAGTATCTGCGACGGCTCTGCACCATCGAGCAGCAGACGCACGATCCTCGACACCAGCAGCCAGGTCTTGCCGCTGCCGGCGCAGGCCTCGATAACAACACTTGATGCCGGATCCAGCGCATCGCGGTTGAGACGGTGCAGGTGTTCGCTGTTCATGGCCCGCTGTTCACAACCAGTAATTGCGGCGACACAGCCCCCGCATCTCACAGTAGTCGCAAACGGCCTCGATGCCATGCGCCGGCAATTGCGCGCCGCCACGCAACGCGTCAAACAGTCCGCAGAGCCGGTCGCGCACATCCTCTGCAAGCTTTTGTACATCATGCGGCACCGGCACGGACGCAACCCCCTCGCGCTCTATCGACAGATACGCCGCTGTCGCCACCGGCGCGCCCCACAGCAGCGTGTACACCGTCAACTGCACGTCCTCGCCGGGAATCTCCAGCTTCTTGCGCAGCAGATCCTTGCGCTGCGTTTTGTAATCGATCACCGCAACCGCACCGTCCTGCCCCTCATCGATACGGTCAATACGGCCATGCAGGCGCAGCCGGGCGCCCTGCGGTGTGGTGATGATGATTTCACGCTGCGCCTCCCCCGCCTGCCAGCGCCAGCCCTCTGTTTCGCGCGCGCGTTGCCAATGCACATACCCCGGAATCAGCGCACGCCAGCGCTCCAGCCAGGCCCGCGCGAGATAGTTTTGCGCCACGGCGCCGGCAAATGCCGCCTCACTCATGCGCTCCAGCACATCGCACGCGGCATGAATATCGAGATCCATCACCAGCGGGTGCGCCGCATGGAAACCCTGGAGCACACCATGTACGATCTGCCCGTAATCTTTTTTCTCGATCAATTCCTGCACATCATCGAGTTCGGCCAACCCCAGCAGATAACGCGCATGAAATTGATATGGGCAGGCCATCAAGGTGTTGTAGCCACTCGCCGAAATGATCTCCGGCAACAGCGCGGCAGCTGCCGCCGGCGCAGGAAACGCCGTCGGTTCCGGCAAACGCCCGGCAGCGCAGCGCACCTCTGCCGCTGGCAGACGCGCTGCCATATCCGCATCGACCAGCCCTGCGCCGTACGCCAGCCGGTGCAGAGCCTCCAGCCGCTCGAAATGCGGCGACAGCAGATTGGGCTCGCCATCGACGAGCCGCTGCCAGGTGATCATCACGGTATCGCTCGCGGCAATCAGCCCGGCGAGCGCGGTCTCGATATCGCCCAGTTCTTCGGCACGTGTCGGCAGCCCGAGTTGCGCCCGCACACCTTGATTGAAAAACCGGTGCGCCGGATCCGCGCCCGGCAGATGCGCGGCATCGGCGCCGATGATCAGTACCGCATCGAAGGCGCGCAGCCGCGTGCCATAAAGACTGACGAACACCACCGGACTTTCTATCGTGCGGTCACTGAAAGTAGCCGTTTCCAGTTCACTCGCCAGCCAGCGCCGCCATTCTGCGAAATCAACCGCGAGGCGATTCTCTCCAAGCTCGTCACCCAGCCGCGCCAGCAGTTCCAGCAATTGCTCACCGGCCTGATCCGCGGCGAGTCCGTCGCACACGCCGATTTCGCCAAGACTGGCCATTAGCGCATCCAGCCACAGTGCGAGCGGACGGCGCCCGCGACCCAGCGCCGCCAGCCCCCGTTGCACCCGTACCAATAGTTGCCGCACCTCGGCATCGTTGTGTGCTTCAGCCAGCGCGATAAAACGGGACAGCCCTGCAGTCACGTTGGCGTCGCTGACATAACGCTCCAGTCGCCACACCGCGCTCTGCCGGGCATCGCGCGCCCAGTCATGGAACACAAATGGGGACTTCAGCAAGTCGAGCAAATCGCGGTGATAACTGTCGCCGGATGCCACGTCGAGCCAGCGCCCGATCGCCGTCGCCGCGCTGGTCGTCGAAAACGCCCAGCCGGTCTCATCGCGAACCAGTATTTCGGCGCGCTCCAGCAATGCGCGGGCACGACGCGCCGTCAGGCGGTCATTGACCACGATGGCAATGCGCTGCTTGCCTGCGAGCAGCCACTCGCGCAACGTGACATCAACGGCCTGTGCTTCCAGTTCGGCGCTCGTCGCGCCGAAATACCGGACGCGCCCGACCAACGGGCTCGCAGGTTGCGCAGCACGCAGCGCAGCCGCGCGCGCCGGCAAATCCGGGCATGCCTCATCCGGCGGCAACCACGCCAGTTTGAGTGCGTGAGCCACACCCTCTTCCGCATCAGCAATGCGCTCATGAAAAATGCACGCCGACGCCCGGGCAGCATAGGCTTCGAAGAAACGTTCTTCCGCGCGGGACAACCGTCCCGGGCCTATGACATAGAGCGGTGCGCTCGCATTGCGCGCCAGTGCTGCGAGTCGCAACTGATATGCCGCTTCCGGATCGAGCGCATCAGTATCGCGGGCCAGCAAATGCCATAACTCATGAACCAGACGGGCTTCGAACTGCAACGCCTCGCCGCGCCGTGCCCGATATGCCCGCTCGAGTTGCCGGGCAAATTCATCAACCGTCGCCGGCAGTGCAACAGCATGCTGCGTGAGGTCGTCAAACAAGGCTGTCAATTCGCGGGCAACCGCCCACAGATCACCCGCTTGCAGCCAGCCGCGTTCCGCCAACGCCTGATAGAGCACGGCCTCGCGTGCCGGACGCGTTGCGACGGATCGATCCAGCATCACCGACGCGCTCCACTCGGCAAGCGTCGTGATTCGCGGGAGCAACACTGCCGCGGCGTCCGCGACATGCCGCAAAGCGCGCGCAATGTCCGCTGCCGCGTTCAGTGCCGGCAATACGATCACGGCATGACTGAGGTCGGGCAGATGACCACGTTCGCGGCCGACGATATGCCCGGCAGCGCGCGTCGTCAGACTTCCTGCGGCGCAGTACACGTGCTGGATGCGGGATGCGGATATTTCAGACACGGATTGGTGTGCTTTCCTGTGCCGCGACCGCCGCGGCATGAACAGCATCTTACGCAGGCGCAGCCTGAAACGAAAACGGCCCCGGGGACGGGACCGTTCAAAACGGCCCCGGGGACGGGACCGTGCGACAGCGTTGCGGGTTACTGCTACAGGCGCGGGCTTTGCAAAACAGCCTTGCGTCTATTTTTCCAGCAGATGTTTCTTTTCCTTGATCTTCGCCCACTCGTCGGCGTCCGCCGGGGCGTCTATCTTCGCGATAATCGGTTTCCAGATCTTGGCGAGCTCGGCATTCAGCGCAATAAACTCGCGCTGGCTGTCCGGCACGTCATCTTCGGCAAAAATCGCCTCCACCGGACATTCGGCAACACACAAAGTACAGTCGATGCACTCGTCGGGTTCGATGACCAGCATGTTCGGCCCTACGCGGAAACAATCCACGGGGCAGACATCCACACAGTCGGAATACTTGCACTTGATACAGGTCTCGGTAACAACGTAAGTCATGGATATTCCTGGAGAACGCCGCCTTGAAATGACGGGGAAAGGCCATATTTTAACAGATGCCCTGCAGCAACAAGAAAACGCCCTGATACGGTGCGTGACTTCCCAAAAGCGGGGATTTTGGATAGCATGTAGTCATCCATCCCCCCGCCGCGGTTCCGTGGCGATGTTTTTTTTATCTTTTCCGATTTTTCCATCAATAAGGCAGGACCCCATGAGTGAGCACATCCATCACGTAACCGATGATTCTTTTGACCCCGAGGTACTGCAGTCAGCCACCCCGGTGCTGGTTGATTACTGGGCAGAGTGGTGCGGCCCGTGCAAAATGATTGCACCGATCCTCGACGAAGTTGCCCGCGAGTATTCAGGCAAGCTGAAAGTCGCCAAGCTCAATATCGATGACAACCAGGCTACGCCGCCCAAGTACGGCATCCGCGGCATCCCGACGCTGATGCTGTTCAAGAACGGTTCCGTGGAAGCCACCAAAGTCGGCGCGCTGTCCAAGTCCCAGTTAACCGCGTTCATTGACAGCCATATCTGAACGCTATACCCTTTCACCATCGCCTGATCGTATAGCCGCTCCCGGTAACTCCGGCAACGCACATCAAGAGCACGACAGGCACCGGCGGATTGCAGTACCGCCGGAGCAGTACCGCAGAATTTCCTTCCCCACCCCCTGTATTTCTCGCCATCAGCGCCCGAAGTCTATGCATTTATCCGATCTGAAAAATCTGCCCATCGGCGAACTCGTCGATATGGCCGTCAAGAATGAAATTGACGGGGCCAACCGCCTGCGCAAACAGGAGCTTATTTTCGCTCTGCTGAAGAATCAGGCGAAAAAAGGCGAATCCATCTACGGCGGCGGCACGCTCGAAGTGCTGCCCGATGGCTTCGGCTTTCTGCGCTCTCCGGACACCTCCTATCTGGCCGGCACCGACGACATCTATGTATCGCCTTCACAGATTCGCCGCTTCAATCTGCATACCGGCGACACCATCGAAGGCGAAATCCGCACGCCCAAGGAGGGCGAACGTTATTTCGCGCTGGTCAAGGTCGACAAGGTCAACGACGATTCGCCGGAGAACTCGAAACACAAGATCCTGTTCGAGAACCTGACACCGTACCACCCGACCGAACACCTCAAGCTCGAACGCGACATCAAGGCCGAGGAAAACATCACCGGCCGCATCATCGACATCATCGCGCCCATCGGCAAAGGGCAGCGCGGATTGATCGTGTCACCGCCCAAGGCAGGCAAGACCGTGCTGATGCAGCACATCGCGCATGCGATCACCGCCAACCATCCGGAAGTGATACTGATCGTACTGCTGATCGACGAACGCCCCGAAGAAGTGACCGAAATGCAGCGTTCGGTGAAGGGCGAAGTACTGTCATCGACCTTCGACGAGCCGGCGAGCCGCCATGTGCAGGTCGCCGAAATGGTGATCGAAAAAGCCAAGCGCCTGATCGAACACAAAAAAGATGTCGTGATCCTGCT
>JANNHN010000077.1:0-1564 GCA_031404395.1 Betaproteobacteria bacterium | reverse complement strand
TCATGCATCAACCGGCTGTGCAGGCGCCCGGCGCGGCCGCTGATGCCCTGCATGATGACGCGTGTCGAGCGGTCGATGCGCGGCGACATCATTTGCGGTTTCCCAGATGCATACGCACCTCGGCCAATGCGGCATCGAGATCATCGTGCAGCGTGATGCCGGCATCCGCCAGCACCGTGCGCGCCGTTTCCATGCCGTTGCCGATCAGGCGCGCCACCACCGGCACTCTGAATTCCGGCACCGCTTTGAGCGCACTGACCAGCAGCCGCGAGAATTCACCGAGTTCAGTGATGCCGGCGAAAATGTTGATCAGCAGCACTTTGACACGCGGACCTTCGCGCATCCACTGCAGCACGTTGACCAGACGGGTGATTTCACCGCGCAGGCCGCCGGTGCGGATGTCGAGGAAATTGTAGGGCTTCAGGCCGGCGCCGCGCATTTCGTCGATCAGCATCATCGACAGGCCGGCGCCGGTGGTCAGCAGCGCGATTTCTCCGGCGGGGTCGACGACGACATAGTCGCAGCCATGCGCGTCCTTCAGTGCGGCCTCCTGATACGGACAGGTTGTGTTTTCAAGCAATGCGCGTTGACCGGACTGGCGGGGCAGCGCGGAATCGTCGGTGACGATTTTGGCATCGCCGGCGATCCAGGCGCCATCGGGTCGCACGAACAGCGGATTGATTTCGATCAGCAGCGCTTCTTCCGCAATGAACGCGGCAGCAAGCGCGCGCCCGGCTTTTGCCAATGCCTTGCCGGTTGCGCCGCTGAATGATGCAGCCAGTTGTTCCGCTGCGGCAGCAAGCGCAGTTGTGTCCGGCGCTGCCGTAGTCATGTGCAAAGCCTCGCGCGGCAGCGTTTCGACGTCCATGCCGCCCTGCGCGCTCATGATGATGCGCACGCCGGCGGTATCGGGATCCAGCACCATGGAGATATAGGCTTCGTTTGCATCATGCACCTGCTGTTCGATGCGCACGGCACGCACCGTGCGCCCCTTGACCTGCGTGCCGAGGATTTTTGCAGCTACGGCGCGGACCTTGGCGGCAGTCGCCGCTTTCTGCACCAGTCCCGCTTTGCCGCGGCCGCCGGCGGTGATCTGACCTTTGACCACCCAAGGGCCGGGCGGCAAGACGTTTGCAGCAGCAGCATTGGTCAGCAGGCAGGCGGCGGGCACAGGCACGCCATGGCGCGCCAGCAGTTGTTTGGCATCGTGTTCGAGCAGGTACATGCGCCGGGGTGCGGGTTAGCAGGTTGTTGAAAAAGTGAGGGGCGGGCGTGCTGGGAGCGCAGCGACCGAGCGCACACGCCTCCAGGTCGTTGATTTTATGAGGGTTGAAAAAACACCAATCATGGACAAGTGCGCAGGAATCCCATTTTTCAAAACCCCGTCAGGGAATTTCGAGGTCCACCAGCGGGCCGTACTGCTGGCCGCCGAACACGTCGCCGTCGGTGATATCGCCGGAGATCACCGGGCGCGGAATGGTGATCTTGATCGCGTTGGCAGCATCGTAGTTGATGATGGCGACCACCTCGGGCTTGAGCCGGTAGGTTTTGGCGAACCAGGCGG
>JANNHN010000076.1:0-7674 GCA_031404395.1 Betaproteobacteria bacterium | reverse complement strand
AGCTTGCGAACCCCAACGCGCGACCGCTGCAAATACTCGGGGTTTTCCACTCTACACTCTACTACTTTGCACTGGGTTCAGCGTTGGGGTTCCTTCGTCACCCCAACCTACGTATTGAAAAACGTTGGGACACTACTGATCACTCATCACTCATCACTCCGCGCCCAGAGGAAGTCCCCTTGGAGGGCACTCATCACTGTCAGTTCCCCGAGTCCCTGAACGATTGGCGCTGCGCAAGTTTTTCGGCAAGCCGCGCAAGATTGGGATGGTTGCGGCGCCACGGCACATCAGGCAACCGCAGATCCAGAAAACCCAGGCAACAACCGACGGCGATATCAGCCAGCGTAAAAAAATCACCGGTACACCACGATTTTGCCGCCAGATCGTCGGCCATCATCTGCAGCGCACGATCAATCTTCCCCTGCTGCCGTGCCAGCCATTCCTCAGACTGCGTGCCTGCCGCGCGGCGTTTCTCCACATAAATGGCGACGGCCGCATCCGTGCAGCCATCAGCCAGCGCTTCCCAGCGGCGCACCTGAATGCGTGGCCGTTTCTCTTCAGGAATCAACCGGTTGCCGGGGCTGGCAGTATCGAGATATTCGACGATCACGCGCGAATCGAACAACGCGCTTTCGTCATCGAGCACCAATACCGGAATCTTCCCTAATGGATTGAATTTCGCCACGGTGCTGTTGGGGGCATTCGGCGCATCGACGACAAACTCGCATTCGAGACGTTTCTCGATCAAGGCAATGCGCACCTTGCGGGTGTAGGGACTGGTAACCGTCCCGATCAGCTTCATCATGTGGATTATTTCTTGAAGATTGACTTGCGGAGCCAAAAATGGCGCGCGGATTATAGCATCGTGATCCTTGACGCCGGGCACCGCCAAACGTACCCTTCCCGCTCACCTCAATCGTCTGCAGAAAGGCCGCACATGGGCGCACCTGTCGAACAATTCATCCTCTTTACGCAGCCTGGCTGAAGCAGCTGTCTGCGGGCGAAAGAGTTTCTTTCGCGCAAAAAAATAGATTTCGTCGCCGTTGACGTACTCAACGACCCGAATGGCCGCGAGCGCCTGCTCAAGCTCGGCGTGCGCAATGTGCCGGTCGTGGCCAAAGGCGGGCAATATGTTTTCGGACAGAATCTGGAAGACGTTGCCGAGTTTGTCGGCCTGCAGGGCACTGGCCACAAACCGCTGCCGCCGGAGGAACTGATCAAACGCTGGGTGCTGGTGCTGCGTGCCGCACAGCGTTTCATGCGCCAGCTTCCCGACGCTCAACTCAACGAGCGCGTCATCCCGAACCGCGACCGTTCGATCCGCCTGCTGTGCCATCACGTGTTCCGCATCGGCGAGGCATTCCTGGAAACCGTCGAAGGCGACGTGGAATACGCCGTGCAACTGGCGAACATCCCGCCCAAGGACGGCACCTTCACCACCGGCGAGGAAATCGCGCGTTATGGCGATACCGTCATCCCCCGGCTGGAAAAATGGTGGCAAAACCTGGCCGACAAATCCTGCCAGCAGAAAATCAAAACCTTTTTCGGCCCGCAGCCGGTTTATATGCTCTACGAGCGTTCGACCTGGCATTGCGCGCAACACTCGCGGCAACTCACCGCGATACTCGAACGACTCGGCATCGAACCCAACCAGCGGCTGACTGCAGCCGAACTGGCAGGACTGCCCTTGCCGGAGCGTTTGTGGGAATAGTCGTTTAAAATCAATTTGTTATAAAATACCGGTGTCGCGCGATGCCGGTATTTTTAATTTCCGGTACCCCCTGCGTGAACACAAAACTGCCGCGTCATTTCACCGCCACGGAAATCGTCCTGGCCATTGCCACCGGCAAAACCACTGCCGAAGCCGTGGCCAGGTCCTGCCTCGAATATATCGCCGAACGCGAACCGCAGGTTCAGGCGTGGCATTACCTGGATCCGGAACTGGTGCTCGCGCAGGCGCGCGCGCTGGACCGGCGCGGC
This sequence comes from Betaproteobacteria bacterium, assembly GCA_031404395.1. Classification (GTDB taxonomy): domain Bacteria; phylum Pseudomonadota; class Gammaproteobacteria; order Burkholderiales; family SG8-41. Next base: position 5,694 of record JANNHN010000076.1, on the reverse strand, counting down.
ACAGTCGGCCCGCTGCAGGGGGTACCGGTCGCGATCAAGGACATCATTGACACCAGCGACATGCCGACCGAGTACGGCACCCCCATACACAAAGGGCACCAGCCGCGCATCGATGCCGCATGCGTCGCGCTGACACGCCGCGCCGGCGGGCTGATCATGGGCAAGACCGTGACCACCGAATTCGCGAATCGCCATCCCGGCAAAACCATGCATCCGATGGATCCGCGGCGCACGCCCGGCGGCTCCTCCAGCGGATCGGCGGCTGCGGTCGGTGACGGCATGGTGCCGCTGGGCGTAGGCACGCAAACCACCGCCTCGACCATCCGCCCGGCCGCATTCTGCGGCTGCGTCGGCTACCGGCCGACCTGGGGTGATCTGCGCTGCGCCGGCGTGATGGAAGCCGCGGGATCGCTGGACACGCTGGGTCTGATCGCGCGTTCGGTCGAGGACATTGTGCTGTACCGCAACGTTCTGCTCGGCGTGGCCCCCGAAGCGCTGCCCGCAGACAGCGGCGCCGCGCCGCGCATCGGCTTCTGCCGCACCCACATCTGGGATCAATGCGAAGCGGACACGCAACGACAGATCGAGGCCTGCGCGGCGAAACTGGCCAAGGCCGGCGCCAAGGTCACGGATGTGTCGCTACCCGGCGAATTTTCGCGGATCGAAGAAGCGCACCGCTGGATATCGAGTTTTGAATTTGCGCGCAACCGCGCCTGGGAAATCGACCACCACTGGAACATGATCAGCGAGACCCTGCGCAACAACCGGCTCAAGGACGGATTGTCGTGCAGCCACGAAACCTACCGCGATGCGCTGGCGTTTGCCGAACGCTGTCGCTTGCTGCTGGATGATGTGTTCGCGGACTACGATGTGCTGCTGACCCCGTCTGTCGCAGGCGAAGCCCCGATCGGCCTCAATTCCACCGGCAACGCATCGTTCTGCGCGATCTGGACCAGCACCCATGTGCCGGCCGTGACCCTGCCTCTGTTCAAAGGCCCCAACGGCCTGCCGGTCGGGGTACAGCTGATCGGCAAACGCAACAGCGACCGCAAGGTGTTTGAAGCGGCGCGCTGGGTGCAGCGCGCCTGCGGCTGATTGCCGCTCCCGTTAATCGCCCTTGATATTCGCGTCCTTGATCACCTTGCCCCACTTGGCGGTTTCAGCGCGGATATAACCGGCGAAGCCCTCGGGTGAACTGGATGTCGCGATGATGCCGGCATCCATCAAGCGTTTTTTCACGTCGGGCGCGGCCAGCGCCTTGACGGTCTCGGCATTGGCCCGCGCAATGATGTCTTTGGCGGTGCCCGCGGGCGCAAACAAGCCGTACCAGTTGTTCACTTCAAACCCCTTGAGCCCGGCTTCGGACATCGTCGGTAAATCCTGCAGGCCCTCGAAGCGTTTGCTGCCGGCCACGGCCAGCGCCCGGACTCTCCCAGTTTCGATTGCGCCTGTCGCTGTGGACAACGTCGAAAACACCAGCTGCACATTGCCCGAAATCAGATCCATCATCGCCGGCGCGCCGCCCTTGTAAGGAATGTGCGCCATCTTGACCTTGACCATGGCATTGAACAGCTCACCGGCCAGGTGATCCGCCGCACCGGATCCCGACGATCCGTAATTGAGGTCGGTGGGGCGCGCCTTGGCAATCGCGATCAGCTCTTTGACCGATTTTGCCGGCAATGACGGATGCACCACCAGCACATTGACGGCCACTGCCGCCTGCGAAATCGGCGCCAGGTCCTTCAGCGGGTCGTAGGGCATTTTGCTCAACAGGCTCGGATTGATGGCGATGGGACCGATGGTGCCCATCACCAGGGTATAACCGTCGGGCGGCGATTTCGCGGCCAGATCAACGCCCAGCATGCCGCCCGCGCCGCCGCGATTGTCAACGATCACCTGTTGTCCCAGCGTTACCGACAGTTTCTGCGCAATGGCCCGCGACGTAATGTCCGCGCCGCCACCAGGGGCAAACGGACTGATCAGCCGCACCGAACGGGCGGGCCAGGACTGCGCCGCAGCGGCCCCGGTGATCACCATCATCGTCACGGCGCCCAGCCATAGCATTGCGTGTTGCTTCATTGCGTCTTCTCCCATTCATTCATTGCTTTCGTCATGGACAACACTGCGCAGCCCGAAGTGCTTACGCACCGCTGGATCAAAACAAAATTCAAGACAAAATTCAAGATACAAAGAAGAAACACAAGAAACATGCTATTGCTGCAACCCGTCAGACCGGTGCGGCACGGAAACAGCGCAGGCAACGGCATAACCGGCGCGCATCGGAATGGCGCAACGCGCACCACAACCCGGCATGCTCTGGTATGTTGCCGACAGTTCATTGCTGCAGTGCGTGCATGGTCAGAATAGCACGCGTCCTTACAGTTACGATAAACTGCGCCTTCGCCTTTTCTCCTGACCTTTCCCCTGGCTCCCGAGGATATTCCGCGCATGAACTTCGTCCGCCGCCACATGGCCCCGCCACCATGGTGAATCCAGCCACAGCCGCGCGTCGCGCGTTGCCCTCGGTGGATCGACTGCTCGGCAGCGCCGCTGTCGAGCCGCTGGTTGCGGCCTACGGACGCACGCGCGTAACTGAAATCCTGCGCCGCGCACTGGACGCTGAACGCGCGCGACTGGCGCAACCCGCAGCCACACCCTACGACGATGACCGGTTCATGCAGACCTGCGCCGCGGCGCTGGCCGCAGCCGTCGCGCCATCGCTGATTCCTGTTTTCAATCTCACCGGCACCGTGCTGCACACCAATCTCGGCCGCGCGGTGATGCCGCAAAGCGCCGCCGATGCGGTGATGGCGGCGATGACGCGCCCGGTCAATCTTGAATTCGATCTCGCCAGCGGTGCACGCGGTGAACGCGACAGCCACGTCGAAAAGTGGTTGCGGGAACTGACGGGCGGCGAAAAAGCGATTGCCGTCAACAACAATGCGGCTGCGGTTTATCTGGCGCTCAACACGCTGGCGCTGCGCAAGGAAGTGCTGGTGTCGCGCGGCGAACTCATTGAAATCGGCGGCGCCTTCCGCATTCCCGACATCATGTCGCGCGCCGGGGTGAAACTGGTTGAAGTCGGCACCACCAACCGCACCCATCTCAGGGATTTCGCCGAAGCCATCACGCCGCGCACCGCGGCGATCATGAAAGTACATACCAGCAATTACGTGGTGCAGGGCTTCACCGCCGCCGTGCCCGAAGCCGAACTGGCCACACTCGCGCACGCACACCATCTCCCGTTCATCATCGATCTCGGCAGCGGCACGCTGGTTGATCTCGAACAATATGGTCTGCCGCATGAGCCGACGCCGCGTGAAGCGCTGGCCAACGGCGCCGACGTCGTCACTTTCAGCGGCGACAAACTGCTCGGCGGCCCGCAAGCCGGACTGCTGGTCGGCCGCAAGGATCTGCTGACGCGCATCGCCAAAAATCCGATGAAACGCGCGCTGCGCCTGGACAAACTGACGCTGACCGCGCTCGATGCCGTGCTGCGGCTGTACCTGCATCCGGAACGCCTGCACAAAGAACTGCCGGCACTGCGCTGGCTGACCCGCGCACCGGAGGACATGGCGGCGCAGGCCGCGCGCATCGTTCCGGCGCTGGCTGCTGCGCTGGGCAATGCCTGGCAGGTAGCCGCCGTGCCCTGCAAAAGTCAGATCGGCAGCGGCGCACTGCCCGTGGATTCACTGCCGGGCACCGGCACAGCCATCACCCCAGCCGACAAAAAACTGGATGCGGGACGACTGGCTGCAGCCTTCCGCGCGCTGCCGGTACCAGTGATCGGTCACATCAAGGACGGTGCGTTGCTATTCGATCTGCGCTGCCTGGATCATGAAGATGAATTTGTCAGCCAGTTGCAGCACTTAAAAATAAAATCTGCATGATAGTAGCTACTGCCGGTCACATCGACCACGGCAAAACCCTGCTGGTCAAAACCCTGACCGGCACGGACACCGACCGCCTGCCCGAAGAAAAAGCACGCGGCATTTCCATCGACCTCGGCTTTGCCTACCTGCCGCTGGACAACGGCGGACTGATCGGCTTTGTCGATGTGCCTGGCCACGAGCGCTTCATCCGCAATATGCTGGCCGGGGTCTCCGGCATCGATTTCGCACTGCTGATCGTCGCCGCCGACGACGGCGTGATGCCGCAGACCATTGAGCATCTGCAGATTCTCAACCTGCTGCACATCAGTCGCGGCGCGGCCGTCATCACCAAGATCGATCGCGTTGATGCAGCGCGGGTCGAACAGGTCTCGGCGCAGGTGCGCGCGCTGCTCGCACCCACGCAACTCGCTGACGCAGTCATCCATCCTGCATCCGCAGTCAGCGGCGCCGGCATGGTTGAACTGAAGGCCATGCTGCTGCGCGAAGCGGCAGCACAAAAACTGCGCAGCGCCGAAGGCCAGCATCTGCGTTACGCCATCGACCGCGCTTTCAGCATCGCCGGCAGCGGCACCGTCGTCACCGGCACCGTGTTCAACGGCACGGTGCGCACGGGAGACAAGCTGGTGATTTCTCCGGCAGGGCGTGACGTGCGCGTGCGCGGCATCCAGATCCACGGCAAGGCGGCCGGACAGGCGCGCGCCGGCGAACGCTGTGCGCTGAACCTGACCGGCGCCGACGTAGACTCGGTGCGCCGCGGCGACTGGGTCATGGCCGCAGCCATCCACCGCCCGACGTCCCGGCTCGACGTGCGCCTGAGCGTGCTGCCCGCGGAAACCCGCGCGCTGAAACACTGGACGCCGGTGCATCTGCACCTCGCCACCGCCGACGTCACTGCGCGCGTGTCGCTGCGCCGCGGTGAGTCGCTGGCGCCGGGCGCCGGCGGCATCGCCCAGCTGGTGCTCGACGCACCGGTATCAGCGCTGCACGGCGACCGTTTCATCCTGCGCGACCAGTCGTCAATGCGCACCGTCGGCGGCGGCACCATCATCGATCCGCTGCCGCCCGCCGCGCGGCGGAGCAAGACGCGCGACGCCGAACTTGCCGCGCTTGAATCCGGCGCCGCCGAGGCCGTACTGGCCGCATGGTCGGCCAGCGACAAACGCCCGGTCGATCCGGCCCATTTCGAAGCCATTTTCAACCTGCTGCCCGAGGTGGCCGCTGCCGCATATGCGAAAGCCGATCTGGTGCCGCTGGGCAAGGACCGGCGCCTGGCGATCCGGCAACAGCGGCTCGCCGCGCTGCAATCCGCCGTGGCCGCAAAAGTGCAGGCTTTCCATCAGGCGCAGCCGCAGGCGCCGGGCATCGAAAGTGAAGCCCTGCGCACGGCGCTGGCCCCGGAACTCGACATCGATGCATTCGGCCATGTGCTGCGCCTGCTTGCCGACCAGCGCAAAATAGAAATCCACAGCTCGCTGGTACGCAAACCCGGGCACGACACCACGGCCAACAGCGCTGACACGCAATTGTGGGAAACCGTGCAGCCGGTGCTGACGGCAGCAGGATTCAATCCGCCGCCGTTGCGTGAACTCGCGCCGCAACTGAAACAGAAGGACATCCTTCTCAAGGACTTCCTCTACCGCCAGATGAAGGCCGGCAATCTGTACCGCGTCGGCGCCGAGCGCTTTTATCTAAAAGCGACGATGGCGACACTGGCGGCAACCGCGCAAGCGGTCTGCGCAAGACAACCCGACGGCCTGTTCACCGCCGCGCAGTATCGCGACGCTACCGGCATCGGCCGCAC
>JANNHN010000075.1:0-3455 GCA_031404395.1 Betaproteobacteria bacterium | reverse complement strand
CGGGGTGCCGTGCGCCTTCATCTTGCCGTCCGACAGGTAATACACGTGGTCGACGACATTGAGCGCTTCCTGCACGTCATGCGTCACCACCAGCGAAGTGGTGCCCAGCGTATCGTTCAGTTTGCGCACCAGGTTGGCGATCACGCCCAGCGAGATCGGATCCAGTCCGGTGAGCGGCTCGTCGTACATCATGATCATCGGGTCGAGCGCGATCGCGCGCGCCAGCGCCACCCGCCGCGCCATGCCGCCCGACAACTCCGCGGGCATCAGTTTGTGTGCGCCGCGCAGGCCCACTGCGTGCAGTTTCATCATTACCAGGTCGCGGATCATGCTCTCCGGCAACTCCGTATGTTCGCGTATCTGGAACGCCACGTTTTCAAACACCGACAGGTCGGTGAACAGCGCGCCGAACTGGAACAACATGCCCATGCGGCGGCGCACCCGGTAGATGCCCTGCGTGTCGAGCTTGCTGGTGCACTGACCGTCGATCCACACCTCCCCGGAGGTCGGTTTCATGACGCCACCGATCAGGCGCAGCAAGGTGGTCTTGCCGGAACCGCTGATGCCCATCAGTGCGACCACTTTGCCGCGCGGGATGGTCATGTTGATGCCGGTGAGTATCGGCCGCCGTCCGTAGGCGAAATTGACATCCTTGATTTCGATGAGATTGTCGGTGGACACGGATATAGCGAAGCTGGCCCGGTAAAGGGCGGATTTTAAACGAGATTCGAATCCCCACCAAACCGTGATCTTGGTCACAGCGTGCGGCGACCGGCATTCTCCACCCGACGCACGCGCATTTCATACGGTCGAGCGCCCGTGGTGCGCGAACCCGCTGTTTACCCCCCCGGCGCTTTCGGCTAAGTTACGGCGCATGTCCGCCCCTGCGCTGCAAATCCGCAATCTGCAAAAGTCCTACGCCGGCACGGCGGTGCTGGCGGATTTATCGCTGGATATCGCGGCAGGCGAGTTTTTCGGGCTGGTCGGCGAAAACGGCGCCGGCAAGACCACGCTGATTAAATGCGCACTCGATTTTTGCGACATCCAGGCTGGGGCCATCCATCTCTTTGGCGTGCCGCACCGGCAAACGGCGGCGCGCGGCCGGCTGGCCTTTCTGCCGGAACGCTTCGTGCCGCCCTACTATCTGAACGGCCGCGATTTCCTGCGCTACACCGCCGAGCTGCACCACCGCACGTACGACGAACACCGCGCCGTCGCCACGCTGGGCGCTCTCGAACTCGATGCCGCGGCGCTCGACAAGCCGGTGCGCGCTTATTCAAAAGGCATGACGCAAAAACTCGGTCTCGCCGCGTGTCTGCTGTCGAACAAGGATCTGCTGATTCTCGACGAACCGACCAGCGGCCTCGATCCCAAAGCGCGCGCGTTGCTCAAGCGCGAGCTGAAAGCGCACCACGCCGCGGGACGCACCGTGCTGATGACCTCCCACGCCCTGCATGACGTCGGCGAAATGTGCAGCCGCATGGCCGTCATCCATCGCGGGCGGCTGCACTACGCCGGCACGCCGGCCGCGTTCATGACAGCCTATGGCGCGCGTGACCTCGAGCAGGCCTACCTGGCGTGTGTCGCGGAGCCGGCAACGCCGCAGTAACCCCTGCAGTTGCCCACGGCGGCCTGCCAATCTGTCACAATATCAAGTGATTTCAGGAAGTTAGGGAAACACTGAAGCGGCGCTTCTGCAAGCGACCATCAACCACCATCAAAGGCGTAGTCAACGGCGTGACCGCACCAGCCAAACCGGAACTGCTGATCGTTGACGATGACACTGCTATCGTCGCCACGCTGAGTTATGTCCTGAGCGAGGAATTCCACGTGCATACCGCGGAATCGCGACCGCACGCCAAGGCGTTGCTGCGCCAGCTTGATGCGCCCCCGCAACTGGCACTGATCGACCTCGGTCTGCCGCCGCACCCGCATCGCCCGGACGAAGGCTTCCAGTTGATCTCGGAACTGATCGCCGCGGCGCCGGCAATCAAAATCATTGTGCTGTCGGGCCAGAATGACGAAGCCAACGCCCGCCATGCACGCACGCTGGGGGCGATCGATTTCGTCGCCAAACCGGTGGAGCCCGCAGAACTGCGGGCACTGCTGAAACAGGCGCTCAACGTCAGCAGCGCTGAAACTGCCGGCGCAAGCTCGGGACTGCTCGGCAACAGTCCGCCGATGCAGAAGCTGCGTCAACAAATTGCACAGTTCGCCGATGCGCCGTTCCCGGTATTGATCGAAGGCGAATCCGGCAGCGGCAAAGAGCTGGTGGCGCAGGCGCTGCACCGGCAAAGCCGCCGTGCCGCCAAGCCTTTTCTTGCACTGAACTGCGCCGCCATTTCACCGACGCTGGTCGAGCCGACATTGTTCGGCTATGCCAAAGGCGCATTTACCGGCGCCGTCGCCGCGCGCGCCGGTTATTTTGAAGACGCGGCGGACTCGACGCTGTTCCTCGACGAGATCGGCGAGCTGCCGCTGGAACTTCAGGCCAAGCTGCTGCGCGTACTCGAGAACGGTGAATTCCAGCGCGTCGGCGAAACGCAGAGCCGTGTCTCCAACGCCCGCATCGTCACGGCCACCAACCGCGACATGCGCGGCGAGATTCGCACCAATCGCTTCCGCGCCGATCTCTATCACCGGCTGTCTGTATTTAACATCAGCGTGCCGGCACTGCGCGAACTGGACGACGACAAACTGCTGTTGCTCGATCACTACCGTAATTTCTATGCCCACCAGATCGGCGGTCGCCCGGTGGCACTCGACGCGGACGCCTTGCGCATCTGGTACAACTACTGCTTTCCCGGCAATGTGCGCGAACTGCGCAATATCGTTATCCGCCTTTGCACCAAATACGTCGGCATGACGGTAACGCCGGACATGTTGAAGGCAGAACTCGATCAAAAAAGTGCTGTCGCCGACGACAGCTTCCTCCCTGCCACCGACGAGCGCGCGCTGGTCGAAGCGGCGCGGCGCCGGTTGGAGAGCAACCCCGATTTCCGGCTGGACGATATGCTGAGACGCTGGGAGCGCGGTTTCGTCGAAGCCGCTCTTGAACTCACCAACGGTAATCTGTCGCAGGCCGCCAAGCGCCTCGGCGTGCATCGCACCACGCTATACAGCCGCATGCAGTCGCAGGGCGACGCCGGCGAGGAGAAATAAGCAATGTATTACGAGCATTTCGGACTGACTGAAGCGCCGTTCAGGATCACGCCGAATACGGATTTCTTTTTCGGCGGCGGTAATCGCGGGCCGATACTGGAAGCGCTGATCTACGCCATTACGCAGGGTGAAGGCATCGTCAAAGTCACCGGCGAAGTCGGCAGCGGCAAAACCATGCTCTGCAGCATGTTGCAGACGCGGCTCCCGGCGCAGGTCGAAACCGTCTATCTCGCCAATCCCAGCGTTTCCCCGGACGAAATCCTCCACGCCATCGCCTTCGAGATGCAACTGGA
>JANNHN010000074.1:0-2124 GCA_031404395.1 Betaproteobacteria bacterium | reverse complement strand
CGGCGCTCAGCGTGCTCGAGATGAAATCGAAATGCCGGCGCTTGAAGGCGGAAGCCGGACCGAGAGTACCGTCAGATCGATGCCCACTGCGGGCAGGGCGATCAGGATCGCGAGCAGCAGCAACAGGATCTGTGCCAGCTTGGTGAACATCACGCGCACATTGATCTGCAGGCTGGTTGCACTCATCAGCCGCGTTTCGGTGACGCGCCCCAGCCACAGCGCAACCAGCAGCGTTACGGCCACCGACAGTGCGGCCTGCACCACGAGCAGCAGGGAAATGCGGTCTTTGCCGAAGACGATGCCGATATCGTCGAGCGCAGCGCGCACGTGCGGCCACAGCCCGGCCACATAGACGACGACGCCGATCCAGGCCAGCCAGCTGATCCAGCGCTCGGAGGCGCGCAGCCACTTGCTCGGCGCGAAGGTGTGGCGCATCGCGTAAATCGCGATACGAATCACCGCCATAGCCAGCAGCAACGCAGCGGCGAAGGTCAGCAGATGCGTGGGTTGCCAGAAACGCAACAACGTCTGGCCCACGAGTACGAGCACCAGCGCCGACAGCGGGAACAGCAGCCGCTGCAGGCTGCCGACGCCGATAGCCTGCGTGGCATCCAGCGATGCGCGGCCACGTATCCGGAGATTGTAGCGGCGTGAAATCAGCCAGCCGGCGGTCACGCACAGCGCCAGCGCGCCGACTTGCCACAGCACTTCGATGCTGTGCAGATCGTCCCACAGGGCGAACAGCAGGCTTTCCAGTTCGGCGTTTGTAGACATCAGCAGTCAGACGGATGCATGAAGAGCAACGCCAACTTTAACATGCCGCCTGCGTTCATCAGGTTCCGGTGCGTTCCAGCGCCGCAGCAAAAAAACCGTCGGTGCGATGCAACTGCGGCCACAACTGCAGTTGCGCGCCACAGTCGAGCGCAATGTCCTGACGGCGCAGCAGTTCGGCGCAATCGAGTGTGCTGAATTGCGGATGGGAGGCGAGAAAAGCCGCGATGATCTGCTGGTTTTCCTCGGCCAGCAGGCTGCAGGTGGCGTACACCAGGCGCCCGCCGGGTTTGACCAGGCGGGCTGCGGCGTTGAGGATGGCCGCCTGCTTGACGACCAGCTCGGCGACGGTTTGCGGCGACTGACGGAATTTCAGGTCGGGATTGCGGCGCAGCGTGCCGAGACCGCTGCACGGTGCATCGACCAGCACGCGGTCGATCTTGCCGGCGAGGCGCTTCACCTTGGTGTCGTTTTCGTGCGCGATGACCAGCGGATGCAGGTTGGACAGGCCTGAGCGTTTCAGCCGCGGTTTCAGGTTGGCGAGTCGCTTCTGCGATATATCGAAGGCATAGACGCGACCCTGCGAATGCATCAGCGCGCCCAGCATCAGCGTCTTGCCGCCGGCGCCGGCGCAGAAATCCACAACCAGATCCGAGCGTCGCGGCGCCAGCAGATAGCCGAGCAACTGGCTGCCTTCGTCCTGCACTTCGATGGCGCCGGAGGTGAATAAGGGCAGGCGGTTGATTGACGGGCGGCCCTGCAGTCGGATGCCAAGCGGAGAAAACGGCGTCGGCACGGCGGCGTGGCCGTCGGCGACGAGTTTCGCCAGCACCTCGTCCCGCGATGCTTTGAGGGTGTTGACGCGCAGATCCAGCGGTGCCGGATCCTGCAGCGAGCGGCCGAGTGCGCGGATGAAATTGTCGTCATGCAGCGTCTGCAGCCGCGTGACGACCCATTCGGGCAGATCGGCTTCGACACCCAGCGGCGCCGTTGCCGATGTCTGCGCGCGTGTGGCGTTGAGCCACTGCGTTTCTGCAGAGCTGCACAGCGCGCCGATTTCGCGTCCGCTGAACCCCGCAATGCGCGTCAGCCACAGTAACAGCAGTTGCCGCGGTGTTGCCTGCGGGGCGATGTGATCGAGCAGGCACTTGCGCCGCAGTACGCCGAAGACAGCTTCCGCGACGAAAGCGCGATCATGCTGCCCCAGCGCATGGCGGTCGCGGAAATAACGGCTCAGCACGGCGTCGGCGGGATATTCGAACGTCAGCACGCGTTCCAGCGCATGTGCGGCGTCGGCAAGACGCGACATGTTCGGCGCAAGGCGCGCCTCCGGTGCTGCGGGTGCGGGTTTCA
>JANNHN010000073.1:0-4665 GCA_031404395.1 Betaproteobacteria bacterium | reverse complement strand
CAGCGCCCCCCTGGTCACCACAAAGAAAAACAGGCCCGTGCAGGCCAGCATGAAACCGAGGGCAAAAACCACGTTCATCAGCCATGCGCTCATCGCATCTCCCTGAATCCTCTACCGCAACGTCTCCCGGGATTGCCCCTTTGTGCCATGATTGATACTGTAATTCGGGACTGCGTTCCGCACTGCAATTCCGGGGGTTCTTTTGATCCAAATCAAGAAGACCCGGGCAGCAAGGCAGAATTTTTGCCTGCATAATTCCAAGGCAGCGCCACTGGCGCCCACCCTCACCTCACCATTTCAGGAAAATTTGATGAAAATGCTGCTCAGCATGATTTGCATCACCCTGCTCACCGGCTGCGGCGCAGAAGTCGTGACAACCGCGGCCACAGGCGCTGCAGTCAAGAAGCAGGAAGTCGATGCCGCGAAACAGACCAAAGAGCGCGCGGAAAAGAAAATCAACCAGGCCGCCGAGGCCATACAGCAGCGTGCCGAGCAGCAGGGCAACGTGGACAAGTAAATATTTTTTTGTGGCCATTACCGGGCATTCCAGCTGGCGCGCTGTCGAGTTAACTCCGCCATCCCGTTCAGTCATTGACAAATGGTCTTACCAGCTTGATTCTGTTACTTGTTATTCGTTTGGATAACTGTTTTAGGGGAGATCATCGATGCGTTTATTCGTATTTTGCGCGGGATTCTTGTGGGCTCTCACTCTGCCCTTGCCCGCAGTGGCGCAGGAATGCCCGGAACAACGCCTCTCTTCGCCCAATGGCCCGGGTGTCATGGTCAACCGCTACTGTCGCCGGACTGAAGGCACGTTTCGCGACAGTCTGCTGCAGGGCAAGGGGAAAATCACCTATCCCGGAGACCGGATTGAGGAAGGCGATTTCTCCCGCGGCCGACTCTGGGGAAACGGCAAAATCACCTTTAACGATAACCGCATTGCTGAAGGCCAGTTCGTCGATGGCCGTCTGAGCGGTCAGGGCAAGATCACCTGGCCAGACGGACGGTTTCATGAAGGCATGTTTCATAACGGCAGTCCGACCGGCCCCGGACGTTTTCGCAACGCCAAAGGCGAAGTCTCCGAAGGCATGTTTGATGCGGGCGGCAAACTCGTCGGACGGGGTATCCGCACCACGGCGGACGGCACGAAGATATACGGCGAGTTTCGCGAAAATTTCCCGTTCGGCGAGGTGACGCTGGTCAAGGCTGACGGCTCGGAGGAAAAGCAGATCTACGCAGTTAACGGCAGGATCATCAAGGGCGCCGCCCCGGCGTCCACCGCGCCGGCCAGCGCCCCCGCAGCAGCCAATGTCCCGGTTCCAGCCAAAATCCCCGCACCACCGTCCCCTGCTTCCATACCCGACTCTGCGGGACAAACCATTCAGGAAGTGGATCGGGCATTGCGCGGCTTGCGCGGACTCTTCGGAAAATAACACCATGCATTCAGCAAAAAATAACAGGATTCTTCTCTGCGTTCTTGCCGGCGCCGCCCTTGCGCTCATCACCATCACGGCACAGGCGCAGCAAGGCAGTTGCAACTGCACTGACGCGCGCGACCTCTACACCCGCTATTGTGCTGCGCAAGGCGCGGTGAGCGAATGGAACTCACTGATCAGCCGCGTTCGCAGCAAGGAGCACTTCAATGGCAAGGTCATCCCGGCGATGGACATGAAAGATCAGGTGGCCCAGTGCGTGGATGAAGTGGTCAACGTGTACCGGCAGGAAGGCCCGGGCTCGCGCAAATCCGGCGGCGCCACAGACCGGAATTGCGAAGTAACGATTGATGCGCCGAACGCCTGCATGCGCGGCGTCATCGCGCATCACGAATCGTGGCACAAGATGATGTGCGAGGCGCACTACAAACCTGATGCGGCGTGGCGCTCCTCCGCCAATCCGTTTACCTACCTGCCGGCGATGATCAACCGCATGTCTCAACAGTCCATCGTTGATTACATGCTGGAAGAGCGCACCGGCTACATGCTTGAAACCAACTACACCCGCGACCGGCTGGAAGAGCTCTCCAGCCAGTGCAATGATCCGCAGGTGTTCAAGCCTGCCAAGAGCGGCCGCAGTTTCACAATAAAAGATTGCCCGCGCCCGGATTACGCGAACTACAACCGCAAGTGCAGCGTCAAGTAAATTGAAATTGCTGCGACGCTCCGGCATCGGCCTCTGCGCCGTTCTTGCCGGCGCGCCCGCAGTCGCCGCAGATACACTGCCGGAAGGCGCCGCGCTGCCGGCGGCCTACATCGTCGCCTCCGGCGCACAAGTTCTCGACAGCCGCGCCCCATACGCACGGCGCCAGCCGGCGAGCCTCGCCAAACTCGCGGGCGCGCTGGTGATCCTCAACGCAGCAGCAGAAAAACCGGCGGTAATGAGTACTGCCGTCACCATCAGCAAACGCGCCGCAGCAAGCCGTGGCACCCGCCTCGGGCTGCGACCCGGTGAACAGGTGGCCGCCGGCGATCTGCTGGCCGCCATGCTGATCGGCTCCGCGAACGACGCCTGCCTGGCGCTGGCCGAACACATCGCCGGCAGCGGCGCGAAATTCGTTCAGCGCATGAACACCCTCGCCGTGCGCCTCAAGATGAGTGACACCCGATTCGTGGATCCCTGCGGCTTTGATCAGCCGGGACAACACACCACCGCTGCGGACATGCTGCGCATCGCCTACGCGACGCTGGCCGAGCCGGAGATCGTGCGCATCGTCGAGCAGCCGGCCGTGCGCGTCGTCACGCAGAACAGCGGTCGCACACTGGTTGCGCTGAATACCAATGCGCTGCTCGGACGTTATGACGGCGCCTTCGGTCTCAAAACCGGCTACACGCAGCAAGCCGGCCAGTGCCTGATCGCCGCCGCGCGGCGCGGCTCCACAGTCGCCATTGTCGTCATACTCGGCGGGAGAGACCGTTGGCCGGTCACTGTGGCGCTGCTCGACGCGGCATTCGACCGTCTGACCGGATATCCGCGTGTACGCGGTCGTTCCACCATCGGTGAGCCCGACTACTGAGTACCTGATCATGACCGCCGGCGTCCGCAACACACTGACCGTCATGCTCGCTCTGATCGCAGCGTTGTATGCCATCGCGCTGCCCGGCCCGTTCCAGTTCGATGACTACGCTACTGTGGCTGTCGATCCGGGCGCGCAGTCTGTTGCCGCCTGGCGGGCAAACGCCGGGTATCATGTCCGGCCGCTGACCAAACTGACTTTTACCTTCTCCCACGCTCTGGGCGAGCAGCTGGATCACGTGCCGATGGGGCACCGGCTGATCAACCTGCTGATCCATCTCGCCACCGTGGCCATGTTTTACGTGCTCGGCTATCGTATCGCACGGACTTGCCTGCCTGACCTTGATACACACAGCGCCGGCATTGCCGCAGTGACGGCTGCAGCGCTGTTCGGCTTGCATCCGCTCGCCACCGAGGCGGTCAGCTACATCAGCGGACGCTCTATGGCCCTCGGCACCTTGCTTGCCGCAACGAGTCTCTGGGCTTACATCCGCTGGCGGACTGCAGCCGGTCGCATCTGGCTCATGACCGCAATGGTCGCCTGTGCCGGCGCCATGCTCGCGCGCGAAACCGCATTCATCACGCCGCTGCTGTGGCTGCTGTGGGAGATCACGCGACAGCAGGACAATTCAGCAAACTGGTCCGCGCAGAGACTGCGCCAATGCGGGCGCTACGCCGCAGCACCCCTCATGATCATCGGCAGCTTCGCGGTATGGATGCTGCTCCATGACCGCTATGCGCCGCTCCTCGACGTGTCGCGCCGCATCGCGATGCACCGGCTGACGGAACCTTCATTCACGCTGGCGATGCAGTATTTCGCATCAAGCCTGGCTCTGCTGCGTTATCCAACCATCGATCCGGACATGGCGGCGGCATGGATGTCATCCACACACCGATGGGTGATCATCACCATTCTTGCCGGACTGATGGCGCTGGCCTGGCATACGCGCCGGACCCGACCGCATCTGTTGCTGTCAGCACTGTGGGTAGTCCTCTGGCTTGCACCCGTCTATGCCATTCCCGTCCGCTACGATGCGCTCGCCGAGCGGCATTTTTATCCGGCCATCTGGGGAATTCTCTACGCACTGAGCGTTGAGGGCTTGCTCTGGAGCAGGCGCCGCCACAACGGGCAAAAGACATACACCGCAACCGCAGGCGTCGTCGCGCTGGTGCTGGCCGTCGTCACGCTGGTCCGCGTCACCGACTACCGCAGCGAGGTGGCGTTGTGGGAAGCGGCTCATCGCAGCGCGCCGGACAAGGTGCGCGTGCTCAACAACCTCGGCTACGCCTACATGGAAGCGGGCCGCTGGGACGAAGCCCACGCGGTGCTCACGCACGCTGTGCAACTGGACCCGCGTGATATCAACGCACAAGACAATCTGTTAATCGCCGAAGAGCGCGAGTTCGGGCCGGTGCGATGGAAACGCAGAGCGGATTGAACGCGGGCCGACCATGCAGCGTGCAGGCCCTACCTGCTGAAAGTTATATAACTAATTGTTTTTATTAAAGTTTTAATATCAGTAGTGTCCCAACGTTTTCACGAGGGCCAGTTATCAGTTGATGATCGAAATGTGGAAACGAGCGATTTTGTCTGGTCTCGATTTGAATGTCGAGGTGCAGTGAGTAGGTTGGGGTGAGCTTGCGAACCCCAACGCG
>JANNHN010000072.1:0-2971 GCA_031404395.1 Betaproteobacteria bacterium | reverse complement strand
TTCTCCAGCAGTATGATTTGCATGGCTGGCCTCTCAGTGCAGGTCGGTGTACGGCAGCAGCGCAAGAAAGCGCGCGCGCTTGACCGCAATCGACAGTTGGCGCTGAAAGCGCGATTTGGTGCCCGTGATGCGGGCAGGAATGATCCTGCCGTTTTCGTTGATGAAGTCTTTCAGGATGTTGATGTCCTTGTAGTCAACCTGCTTGATGCCTTCAGCAGTAAAACGGCAGAACTTCCGGCGACGAAACAGCGCATTGCCTTTCTTGCGCGTGTCCTTGCCGCCCTTGCCTTTACCCTTGAATTTCCCTTTACCACCACTTCCGCCCAATCTTGGCATGTGTATTTCCTTTACTGGATCAATTCAATATTCGTGACATGCAGGATCACTTGCCTGCTCATGCGATGCTTGCGATTCAAAAACCCTTGCACGTCCACTTGTCGTCCCGGCTGCATCCCGGCAATCCTGCCGGCGATGTCGCCGACCGCTTTGGCCGGCATCTCGAATTCCACTGTGCGCTCATGGCCCGCTTCAGACTGCGGCGAGACATGCGCCAGGTTGAATTCAACAACCGGCAACCCGGCAGGGGTGTGACGCAGCGGCTCGATCCCGGCCAGTGTTGCAGTCAACCGGACCGAATTCCGCTCCACCTCAGGCCGCGCTCTCCGCGGCGGCAGGCTCCGGTTTCACGGGCTCGGCAGACGCCGGTCTGGCAGACTCGTCAGCGCCGATCGGACGCGATTTCTCTTCCCGCATCATCGGCGACGGGCTGATTACGGCCTCGTCCATGCTCACGGTCAGGTGGCGCAACACGGCATCGTTGAACTTGAATGCGTGCTCCAGTTCGAGCAGGGTTTCGTTGTCGCACTCGATGTTCAGCAGCACGTAATGTGCCTTGTGCAATTTCTGGATCGGGAAGGTCATCTGCCGACGACCCCAGTCTTCAAGGCGGTGTATCGCGCCCTTGCGACTGGTGATGGTCTGGCGGTACCGGTCAAGCATCCCCGGCACTTGTTCGCTTTGGTCCGGATGGACGATCAAAACGATCTCGTAATGTCGCATCAATTTCTCCTTATGGGCTGGTTGGGCCGCCCGTGATGCGAGCACGGTGCGGCAAGGACAGGTGTATCAAGAACGAACGCGGCATGACTGCCGCGTGCAGGGAGCGGATTATACCGGAACCGCCCGCTGGATCAAGGGCTTGGGGCTCCTATTGGAGCGTTTTGTAGGGCGGGAGCAGCGAAGCGCACCCCGCCTTCCGCGGTTCACCTGAACGGCGGGATACGCCAAAGGAAGTCCCCTTGGGGGACGCTGCGCTGCTCCCGCCCTACGGGTTTAAGGAAACCCGGAACTCAGTAAATGATGGCGATGCCGGCGCTCACGCGCTGCTCATTGGTCTGACGGGTGCTGTGCGCCTGGAGGATCTGCGCTACGTCAAAACGCAGGCTGAAGCTCTTGCCGTAGGACAGGCGCAATCCCAGGCCGGTGCTGGCCAGGTACTGGCTGGCTTCCTCGCCGGGCAGCGGATTGGTGCGCCGCAGCCCGCCGAAATCATAAAACCCGACCACGCGGGAGCGCCATTTGTCGCTCATCCCCACCGCGCCGGCAAAGTTCGGCGTGTACAGCTCCAGTTGCGCGGCATAACCCTTGTCGTTGGCGGCCTCGCGCGACAGGTAACCGCGCACGGTTTCCGGCCCGCCGATGCCGAACTGCTCCCCTGGAATCAGCGAGTCCCGGGTGTATTGCGCGTGCACCGCGACACGGCTCTGCCACTCATTGCGGAAAGCATGCGAGAAGCTGACGCCGCCGCGGTAAATCAGATAATTGTCAGTCGCACCAAAGCGGGTGCGCGTGAAATCATCCTGCGTGCCGTCGTTGCCGCCGGGAATATTGTTTGACACCGAGACATTGAAGTTCAATTCACTCGCAGTCATGCGCACCAGCCCGCTGTAACCCAGCGATATCGGATGCACGGTGATGTCCGGCACGAAGCCGATGCCGCCCAGTGTTACGTTGTTCTGGAATGCGCGGTAATCGAGGCCGAGATAAACCTTGTGTTCGATGTCCCGCCACTTCGGCAGATAATAATTCCAGCGCCCGCCGAAAATCGTGCCCTTGCCTTTGACGTCGAACAAGCCGCCTACCGTACCCGAATCCACATCCGAGTAACCGGCATACATGTCCAGCGAGCTGTTCAGCCGGTAATACGGAATGCGGTAACCGAAACCGTAAATCGACACCTGATCCAGATTCGACGGCGAAGTGATGTATTGCAGCGACAACTGGTGATCGCGGTCGAACAGATTGGTGTGCTGGTAACCCACCCCCAGCCGCAGCAGGCCGGTGTCGGAAGTGCCGGTGTTGTCCAGCGTCGCCACCAGCCGCCACGGCCGGTCATCGGCGACGCGCACATTGACGTCCACCAGATTCTCCGCAGCACCCGAGCGCAGCAGCACGCTGGTCTGCTTCACCGGATGCTCGGCGCTGATCTGCAGATTGCGCGCAATCTCGCTGGAATTTGGTGTCGCACCTTCTTTCACCGCCGGCAATGAACGACGCACGTTCTCCGTGCTGAAATTCTGGTTGCCTTCAACGATCACTTTGCCGATCTTCGGCTCGGTGATATTGAAGCGCACCACGCCGCGGGTAATGTCCTGCTCCGGCAACTGCACCTGGATCACGCCGTAGCCGCGTTCACGATAGGCACTCTCCAGCGCTTCCAGCGCGCGCTGGATGTCCGCGAAATCCTTCTGCTTGCCGGTGAACGGCGCGACAACAGCCTGTGCAGCTTCGGCGCCCAACACGGTGTCGCCGCTGACTTCAAAGCGCTGAATATCGAATTTTGGCGCGGGAACCACCGCATCCTGGGCGAAGCCGGCGCCAGTGATGAAGAACAAGCTCAGCGCCAAGCCGAGTACCCCAATCAGTCGTTGCAGTAGAGTCATATTGTAACTCGTTGTTTTTAAACAACTAT
>JANNHN010000071.1:0-3384 GCA_031404395.1 Betaproteobacteria bacterium | reverse complement strand
CGCCAAAAGCTTCCTTGAAGGCATACAGCGGACTGGTGCCGATATCCCCGAATACCACACCAAGCGCGCCGAGCGAAAGCGCGGCCAATCTACGATCGCGGGTGACGTACCCAGGCGATGCATTCTGAACCATGAACTGATGACTCCCTGTGGCAGTGGGACTGCGGACGGGAATGTACTACGATTGAGTATGGACTGCTTGGGCAGCCCGTCGACACTGAACTTCGTTTCCAGGCGCTGCTGCCAATCCGCCCCCGATTCCCTCCGGACTTTCACCTCTGCCGCCGCAATCATCCCCGGCGAGCGCATCAAGTCCTCCTATAATTGCACGATCCCCGCAACCAATCCGCCCTCTAAAAAAACATGCATAACACTCCTGTCGGCATCCTCGGCAACGGCTTGATGGGTACGGCCTGCGCGCGGCGGCTTGCCGCTGCCGGCCACGCCGTCATCGGCTACGACGTCGATCCCGCGAAGTCCGCCGCGCTCGCGGTGTTCGGCGGCAAAGCCGCGACCTCGCCGCCTGAAATCGCCCGCACCTGCCGCACGGTGATCATTGCCGTATTCAACACCGATCAGGTTGAGGCCGCGCTCGAAGCGCCCGACGGCCTGCTCGCCGCGCTGCCCGCCGATGCGCCGCCGCTCACCGCGATCTGCGTC
This sequence comes from Betaproteobacteria bacterium, assembly GCA_031404395.1. Taxonomy (GTDB): domain Bacteria; phylum Pseudomonadota; class Gammaproteobacteria; order Burkholderiales; family SG8-41. The sequence goes on along the minus strand of JANNHN010000071.1, from coordinate 2,724 downwards.
AGCACCTGCGATCCGGACCGCATTGCTGCACTGGCGCAACGCCTGCCGGCGCAGCGCCTGCGCTTCATCGAAATGCCGGTCTCCGGCACCAGCGAACAAACCGCACAGGGCGAAGCGCTGGGCCTGGTTGGCGGTGATCCGGCAGCAGCCGAAGGGGTGCGCGACGTACTCGATGCACTCTGCCCGCGCCGCCACCACCTCGGCGCCGCCGGCAACGGCGCCCGCGCCAAGCTGGCCATCAATCTGATCCTCGGCATCAACCGCGCCGCGCTCGCCGAAGGCCTGGTGTTCGCCGAACGCATGGGGCTTGATCCTGCGCGACTGCTCGCGGTGGCACGCGATTCGGCAGCGTATTCACAGATCATGGACGTCAAAGGCAAAAAAATGATCGCCGGCGATTTCACGCCGCACGGCAAAATCGCGCAGACACTGAAGGATTTTTCACTGATGCTGGAACTGGCGCAGCGCTTGCGGCAGCAACTGCCGCTGGCGGCGACTTACACGAACCTCGTCGAAGGCTGCATGAAACAAGGCGAAGCCGAACTCGACAATGCCGCGGTGATCCGCGAAATCCGCCGACGCCGTAACTGAAAACAAAAAAACGGTTCTGCCGAAGCAGCGCCGTGGTTGCATAAAACGCAGCCGCTTTAAGCGGGGTTCTTGTTCACATAACCGTAGGCCATGTTGGTGCGCCCCGGTCCGTGCTTCTCGTAAGCATCCTTCATCTGGGCAACGCGATCGGTGATGATTGCGGCTTGCTGCTTGCGGTTCACGCGATAAAGCCGCGCGTTGTTCCCGCCGAAAATCGCCGATTTCACCGGACCATCTGCCGCGCCCAGCGGCTGGTAGCCGAATTTCTTCTGCATGTCCTCCGGAATTTCCAGACGACGCAGTGCTTCGATCTGCCACTGCGGCGCGCCCGTCCATACCGCATCGGTGCCCCACACCACATGGTCTGCACCCAGACCGTTGATCAGCGTGCCCATCACGGCAGCGCCCAGACGCGGGTTGGCTGTAGTGGTCCACGCGAACAACTGGCCGAGATCGCCATAAACATTCTTCACACCGTACTTGGCCGGGATATCGGCAAGGTCGGTGACCCACTCGATGCGACCGGTCTTCTGGAAATGATCCCAGGCTGATTGCGGTGCTTTCGGCCCGGTCCAGCGCCAGCCGGAGTGATAAATGATGAAGTTCAGTTGCGGCCAGTCCTTGGCGGCCTTGCCCACATCACGCACGTCGGAATACTGAAGCAGGTGCGGAAACTTCTCTTCGATCTCCGGCGGGAACAGTCCTTTGTGTATGCACACATTGACGCTGGTCGGGCTGTCCTTGCTCCATTTGACGAGCTTTTCATAGAACGGATACATCACCTTCTCGTCGTCGAGTCGGAACGGCCACTTCGACAGATGCTTGTTGGTGTTGTCACCGATGGTGTAGCCCTTCCACGAATCGGGCTTGAGCCGCGCCTGCTCTTCCTCAACCTTGTCGAGCCAGCCGTCATGTCCGGGCGTGAAGATGGCATGAGAGAACATGCGCTTGGTACCCGACTCCTTGTTGATTTTCTCGCGGGCGGCGTACTTCATGTCGTTGGTCAGGAATGAAAATTTCGGATCGACCGAATACGAGCCGCTGATGCAGGCGACCTTGGTGTCGCTGTCCATGAAGATTTCCTTGAAGTAATTCGGAAACTTCAGGTCATCGATGGATTGTTCCTTCTCGCCGATCAAAGGGTTCCAGCCCAGCTTGCCGACGGTTGCGCGCTGGCCGATAAAGGCCGTGACCGGCGTGTCGTCGCGCAGGAAATGCGTATGCATGTCCATGATGAACTGGTTCTTCAGCGCCTTTGCGCGCTCGTTGGCCATGTCGGGCGTCGCGGCCTCGGCCCGGCTCACCATGTAGAGCGGGCCGTAGGTTTCATTCATCGCCACGAAGGCAGCCGCCATGCCCGCCGCGCTCTGGAAAAACTTGCGGCGGCTGATGCCCTGTTTGCGGGCGAGTTCAGCACCATAAGTTTTGACCCGCGCCTCGAACTCGCGCTGCTTCTCGGTCTGCGGGCACGGCATGTATTCATCGCTGGACACACACTGCACCGGAATCGGTGACGGGAAAATACTGGATTCCGCAGGCACGACCTGCGCTAGTTCTTCTGGGCTTAACATGAAAATCTCCTGATAGCCGATCAAGCAGGAATGCGCTGAGCATCTGCCGTTGCGTGCCGCTGCTGCAGCTATTCTGATTTCAGGAAAACGGCGTCCGCAGATTCTGCGGCGCGTGCCGGGCAGTGTCAAACCGCGCCGGTGGCAGGGCTATTTGACGACTTGCAGGCGGGGCCGGCCGCCGGGTGCTGGCGTATCCGGTTTGGGATCGTCGGGCTTGCCGGGCGATGCCGGATGCGGCGCCGCACCCTCCGGCGTCATTGACTGGACCTGTGATTCGGCGGGGAAAAACAGGCCCTGCCCGTTTTCACGGGCGAATATTCCCTGCACTGCAGCAAGCGGCACCGAACATTCGCGCGACACCCCACCGAAACGCGCGGAGAACTGGATCCCGTCATTGCCGATGGTCAGCTTGTGGGTGGCATCGTAGCTGAGATTGAGCACGATTTCGCCGTTCTTGATGTGCTCGACCGGCACGCGGGTGTTTTCATCGACCCTCACCGACAGATACGGCGTCAGGCCGCTGTCGCACGCCCATTCGTGAATGGCGCGGATCAGATAGGGC
>JANNHN010000070.1:0-4505 GCA_031404395.1 Betaproteobacteria bacterium | reverse complement strand
GGGGTCGAGTTCGCCAAAGGCGCGGCCGGCGATCTGTTCGTACTGGCCCGCGGCGCCATAGCCCGGACAGGCGTCGCCTTTGCAGAATGCGGGCGAGACGGTTGCATCGATGACGATTTTGGTGACGCGCGCGTGGGCGGGCGCGGTGACCTGCAGCGCAACAGCGACGGCGCAGGCCAGCCCGTGAGCCAGCAGCGCGATGGGACGATGAGGCTTCATGGTGCGATCTCCTCCTGACAGGGGGTGTTATTTTTTTATGAACGAAGAATGAATCGTGTTGGGCGCACTCTACGCTGATCCCGGCGCTGCCGCGGGGGGTGTTCCACGGCATGAACGATGTACGGGGTGGTGCGGGCGCGGGGTATGCGGCTCGCGTGCAACGCCATTGATGCTTTACCCGAATCATCTCAATTAACTTATTGATCTGTCATACATTGTTCTGCGCGAGCTGCATACGATGCGCGGCATCGATCAAACACAGCAACTTTTCACCGGTAAATCCGGAACAGGAATCTTCTGCGCTATGTGCTTTGGCGCACAGTGGTAACAGAGTGTAAAGCGGAAACTATCGATAACGATTCTGGTCGAAGTGGATGTGCACCGTGCAGCGTACGCATGGCGCGCATCCCGGAAGCAGCCTGTTACACATGCGAGGTGCAACATGGAAAATGTCACAAGCACTGCCGGAAAATCCGGTGACTTGTTCGGGAAGATGCCATTCCCCCGGAACGCTCCGCTGGCCAGGCGCAGGCTTCCACCTGAATTGACAACGGCCCGCGTACTCTGCCGTCAACTCCGGCGTCAACAGGCGCCCCGCGAGAAACAGCGCATCGCGCATCTGATCTGCCTGAATCTTTTGTCGATGCTGAGGCATGGCTCGTAGGGAAGAACGTCTGTAGGGCGGGAGGAACTTAGTGAATCCCGCCGTTCTTCAGCGCGTAGGGCGGATGCGCCCGAAGTAAGTCCCCTTGGGGGGCGCTGCTGTGCAGCTAACCCACCCTACAGTCCTGCGAATTGTCTTAACATGCAGGCTCTACAAGGAGAACAACCATGGCCAAAGGCCAGCAACGCAGCAACAAGGAACAGAAGAAACCCAAAAAGCAGAAAGTGCCTGCCCCTGTGGCTGGCGGGTTTCTCAATAAGCCCAAGGCGAACGAGCCGATCAAACTGAAGTAACAGGGGCAGCTTCGTAGCCCGGATGCAGCGCGCCCGAAGTAAGTCCCCTTGGGGGGCGCCCGAAGTAAGTCCCCTTGGGGGGCGCCCGAAGGAAGTCCCCTTGGGGGGGCGGACCCGGATGGCGGCCTGCGGCCTTATCCGGGCTAGAAAGAGTGAGCGCAAGGGCGCAGCGCGGTATCATGCCCACCCTTCCGCATCAGGCCGCACATGGATTTCGACGTCATCGTTCTGGGCGCCGGCGCTGCCGGCATGATGTGCGCTGCGGTGGCCGGTGCGCGCGGTCGTCGCGTGCTGCTGATTGATCACGCCACTGAGCTCGCTGAAAAAATCCGCATCTCCGGCGGCGGACGCTGCAATTTCACCAATCGCGAGGTCGGGCCCGCGAATTTCCTCTCGCGCAATCCGCATTTCTGCCGTTCGGTGCTGGCGCGTTATACGCCGCGTGATTTCATTGCGCTGATCGAGCGCCACAACATCCGTTATCACGAGCGCAACCTCGGCCAGTTGTTCTGCGACGACAGCGCCAAGCAGGTCATCGCCATGTTGAGGGCCGAGTGCGATGCGGCGGGCGTGCAGTGGGCGTTGCCGGTGACGGTGAATCGGGTGGCGCGACTCGCGGGTGATGCGCCGGGGTTTGAGGTCGCGACCACGCAGGGCGCATACCGCACCCGCGCGCTGGTGGTGGCCACCGGCGGACTGTCGATCCCGAAGATCGGCGCAACACCTTTTGGTTATCGCCTCGCCGAACAATTCGGTTTGAACATCGTGCCGCCCAAACCCGCGCTGGTGCCGCTGGCCGCGCCGCCGGAGTGGCTGGAAAGATTCGGCGTGTTGTCCGGGTCGTCGTTTGATGCGGTGACGTCGTGTGTCGAGCTGCCGCGCGGCGCGGACTGGCCGGCGTTTCGCGAGGCGGCGCTGATTACGCATCGCGGCCTGTCGGGACCGTCGATTCTGCAGGTGTCTTCCTATTGGCAGTTCGGCGGCGCGCGCGGCCCGATCGCGCTGGATCTGCTGCCGGCGCTGGATGCCGGCGCGTGGCTCAATGATCATCGCCGTGATCAGCAGGGGCTGGGCGCGCTGCTGGCGGAACATCTGCCGCGGCGTTTTGCGCTGAGTTTTGCCGAGCTGCACGGCTGGACGCAGCCGTTGGTACAACTATCGAACGCGGTGCTGGTCACCGTCGCGCAGACGCTGAAGGGCTGGCACATCCAGCCCTCGGGCACGCTGGGTTATGCCAAGGCCGAGGTCACGCTGGGCGGCGTGGATACGGATGCGCTGTCACAGCAGACGCTCGAAGCGCGCAGCGTGCCGGGGTTGTATTTCATCGGCGAGGTGGTGGATGTGACGGGGTGGCTGGGGGGATACAACTTCCAGTGGGCGTGGGCTTCGGGGGTTGCGGCGGGAATGGCGGTTTAGGCCAGGCGCGACTTCGTCGCGCATGATGAAAGCAGATCGGCGGGATTCGCCCCGAAGGAAGTCCCCTTGGGGGGGCGTTTCGCTGCTCCCGCCCTACGGACTGCGGGAAGTGCGGTATGGCGAGCATGACACAAAATATATAATTAAAACAATTAGTTATAACAATTTTCACATTGCGTGTCGCATGTTGATTGCCCGGAACAGGTTGCCCGCGTAACGTGTTCGCCGTGGTGTCGCGCAGTTTCAAATCATCGATTGCAATACTCTTTTGCAATTCCCCTTCGCACTGAACATCAGGAGATTCGTGATGAACGCACGTCGCACTAACAGGAACAACCGCCGTGAATTTCTGCAGCTTGCTGCGGCCACTTTGGTTATCGGCAATCTGCCGTTCGCCGCACACGCCGCGAGCGCCGCACCAAAAATGAAAATCGGCATCGTCGGTTCGGGCCGGGTCGGCGGCACGCTCGGCAGCGTGTGGGCCAAGGCCGGGCACACGGTGATGTTTTCTTCGCTCGATCTCGAACACGACAAGGCGCTGGCCGCCGGCATCGGGCCCAACGCCCGCGCCGGTACGCCGCGCGAGGCCGCCGCATTCGGCGACGTGCTGCTGATCTCCGTGCCGTACCATGCGCTGCCGCAGGTGGGCAAGGATCTCGGCGCGTTGCTCAAGGGCAAAGTGGTGATCGACACCAGCAATCCGATTCCCGGGCGCGATGGCGAGGTCGGCGAACGCGCGCGGGCGAAAGGCGCGGGTCTCGCCTCCATGGAATATCTGCCCGGTGCGCGCATCGTGCGCGCGTTCAATGCCATCGGCGCTGCGCGTATGGGCGAGGCGCACAAAACCCCCGGCAAGATCGGCATGCCGATTGCCGGTGACGACAAGCAAGCCATTGAAATTGCCTCGGGCCTGATTCGTGAGATCGGCTACGAGCCGGTGTTGATCGGCGGGGCGGTGATGGGCCGGCACCTGGTTCCGCGGGAGCCGCTGGGCGGCGAGCACACGCCGGACGAACTCCGCAAAATCGCCGCTACGCTGAAGTGAGCCGATGCGGCAGGCCGCGAAATAAAGGTGTGCGTCCCCTTTTTACTTTATGAGTTCTGCAGAAAAAAGCGAAATCCGCGACGGCATGCAGATCGACTGGGATGTCCCGGTCACGATGGACGACGGGCTGGTTCTGCGCGCGGACGTGTTCCGCCCGCCGGGCGGGGGCCGCTTCCCGGTCATCCTGTCTTACGGACCGTACGCCAAGGGCCTCGCCTTCCAGGACGGCTACCCCAGCGCCTGGCAGCGCATGGTCGCCGAGCATCCCGACGTCGCCGCCGGTTCCAGCAATCGGTACCAGAGCTGGGAAGTCGTCGATCCGGAAAAATGGGTACCGCACGGCTACGCCTGCGTGCGCGTGGATTCGCGCGGCGCGGGCCGCTCGTCCGGTTTCATCGACCCCTTCTCGCCGCGCGAGACCCGGGATTTTTATCTATGTATCGAGTGGGCGGGCGTGCAGCCGTGGGCTAGCGGCAAGGTGGGGTTGAACGGTATTTCCTATTACGGCATGAACCAGTGGCAGGTCGCGTCCCTCAAGCCGCCGCACTTGGCGGCGATGTGCGTGTGGGAAGGTTCGGCCGACTGGTACCGCGACGCGACCCATCACGGCGGTATCTTCAGCACCTTTTTTGCCAACTGGTACGACATGCAGGTCAAAACCGTGCAGTACGGGCTGGGTACGCGCGGGCCGCGCTCACGTGCCACCGGCGCGCTGGTCTGCGGCGACGAGACGCTCTCTGATGAAGCGCTGGCGCACAACCGCACAGATTTCGGCGACAATATTTTTTCCCATCCGCTGGACGACGACTACCACCGCGCCCGTTCGGCAGTCTGGGATCAAATCACCGTGCCGCTGCTCTCGGCGGCG
>JANNHN010000069.1:0-2239 GCA_031404395.1 Betaproteobacteria bacterium | reverse complement strand
CACCGGGCGCGCCGGCGCTTCGGGCACCGCGATTTCGTTTGCATCGTCGGAAGACGCGCGCCAGTTGAAGCAGATCGAACGTTACATCGGCCGCTCGATCGAGCGTCTGTCGGTGCCGGGTTTCGAAGCCAAGGTGCAGGTACGCACCGAGGCGCGCCGTCCGCCCGCGGGCGGTCGCCGTGGCGCGCCGCCGGCCCGCGATGCACGGGGTCGTGGCGGTTTCCGTTCCGACAACCGGCGCAGCGCAGGCGCCGGTCGCACGCGCTGAATCCCAGCTACAGTAATTGCAGCGGGATATTCCGCCATGACGACGCGCGACAGTTTTCGCGCGTCGTTTTACAATGGTGGCGTGGTTTACCCGGTGAATTATTTTTTCCGAAAGGAATCAATATGTTACGTTTAATTATTCTGCTGGCCGCAGTGTTTGCGACCGGCGTTGTCACCGGCGCTGCTGCGCAGGACTATCCGACGCGGCCGGTGTCGCTGATTGTGCCGTTCACTGCCGGCGGGCCTACCGACACGCTGGCGCGCAACCTCGCGCAGCAGATGACCAAGCCGCTGAAGCAGCATGTGATCGTGGAAAACCGGCCCGGCGCCGGCGGTACACTGGCGCCGGCGCTGATTGCCAAGTCCAAGCCTGATGGCTATCAGGTGCTGATTGCGCATATCGGCATGTCCACCGCGCCGGCGCTGTACCGCAAGCTGCCGTTCAATCCGCTGACTGATTTTGAATACATCGGCCAGGTTGCCGATGTGCCGATGACGCTGATTGCGCGCACCGGCCTGCCGCCCGACAACTACAAAGACTTTGTCGCCTACGTGAAGGCGAACAAGGACAAGCTCAACATGGGCAATGCGGGTCTCGGCGCAGCGTCGCACCTCTGCGGTCTGCTGTTCATGTCGCGTATCGAAGCCAACATCCAGACCATCCCGTATCAAGGCACCGCCCCGGCGATGTCGGCGCTGATGGGCAACCAGATCGACCTGATGTGCGACCAGACGACCAACACCACGGGGCCGATCCAGTCGGGCCGGGTCAAGGTGTTCGGCGTGACCTCGAAAAAACGGGTGCCGTCGCTGCAGTTCGTGCCGACGCTGCACGAGCAGGGCCTGAAGGATTTTGAAATTTCGATATGGCACGGGCTGTACGTGGCCAAGGGCACGCCGAAGCCGGTACTCGACAAACTGAACGTCGCGCTGGCAGCCTCCCTCAAGGATCCGCAGTTCAGGGATTCCATGGCGAAACTCGGCGCCGAGCCGGTGTCGGCGGACCGCGCGACACCGGAATCCCTGGCGAAGCACCTGAAAGCCGAAATCGAGAAGTGGGGACCGATTATCAAGAAGGCCGGTATTTACGCCGACTGATCCGACCGGAAAGCGATTCATCCAATCCCCCGCTGCTGCAAGGCGCCGGGGGATTTTTCGTTTCACAGGATGGCACTTGCATTGATTTTGGGGAGTGCTGCGGCTACAGTAGCCCGTTTTTACGGCGATCAATCTTTATCCAATTCACGACAGTGAATTGGATGCGTTCTCACTGTCATCAATTATGCAACACTCATAAAATAATGAAATTCAGCGGGGAGATTACGGTCGATGCGCAGCGCGACGCGGTGTTTGCAAAACTGCAGGACGTGCATTTTTTTGCATCGTGCATTGACGGCGTGCAGGAACTGACGCCGCTCGATGATCGACGTTTTGACGCGGTGCTCGAAACCAAAGTGGCCTACATGACATTCAGGTTCAAGATCACCGTCGAAATGACCGAGGTGACGCCGCCGCACACGATTGCCGCGAAAATCGAAGGCACGCCGCTGGGCCTGGTCGGGCGGCTGGCGGCGACATCATCAACACGGCTCACCGCCGCCGGGGATCAAACGCTCATTCAATATGAAATTGACGCTGCATTGACCGGCAAACTCGGCAGCATCGGTCAACCAGTACTCAAGGCCAAAGCGAAAGACATGGAAAAACAGTTTGCGAAAAACCTGCAGACGGCTTTTGCACCTGCGGCCACGGGGACGGTATGACCCCGTTTGAATTGCTGGAGCCGTTGTCGCTCTCCGAGGCTATTGGTCTGCTCGACGCCGATGATCCGTCGGTGCGTCCGTTTGGCGGTTGCACGGCGCTGATGCTGATGATGAAGGCAGGCGTGTTCCAGCCGACGCGATTGATCAGTCTGCGCGGCATTGAGGCGCGGCATTCGTCACTGGAATACGCTGCGGACGGCGGCCTGCGC
>JANNHN010000068.1:0-2897 GCA_031404395.1 Betaproteobacteria bacterium | reverse complement strand
ATCGTCCTGCACAAAGCCGCGCACCCGCATCAGGCCATGCAGCGCGCCTGACGGCTCGTTGCGATGACAGGAACCGAATTCGGCAATGCGCAGCGGCAGATCGCGGTAGCTTTTGACGCCCTGATTGAAAATCTGCACATGACCCGGGCAGTTCATCGGCTTGACTGCATAGTCGCGCTTCTCCGACTCGGTGGTAAACATGAACTCGCGATAATTTTCCCAGTGACCGGAGCGCTCCCACAGCGTGCGATCCATCATCTGCGGCGTGCGCACCTCGCGATAGTCGGCTGCCGTCAGCAGGTGCCGCATGTACTGCTCGATGGTCTGCCAAATCGTCCAGCCATGCGCATGCCAGAACACCATGCCCGGCGCTTCATCCTGCATGTGAAACAGATCCAGCTGGCGGCCAAGCTTGCGATGATCGCGCTTTTCCGCTTCTTCCAGACGAAACAGATAAGCATCCTGCTCTTCTTTTTTCGCCCAGGCCGTGCCATAGATCCGTTGCAGCATTTCGTTTTTCGAATCGCCGCGCCAGTAGGCGCCGGCGACCTTCATCAGCTTGAACACCTTCAGCTTGCCCGTGGACGGCACATGCGGGCCGCGGCAGAGGTCGATGAAACTGTCCTGCCGATACAGCGAAATCGGCTCATTCGACGGAATTGAAGCAATGATTTCCGCCTTGTACTTTTCGCCCATGTCGGAAAAAAATTTAACCGCCTCGTCGCGCGGCATCACCTGGCGTTCCACCTTGAAGTCGCGCTTGACGATTTCCGCCATGCGCTTCTCGATGGCTGCAAGATCTTCCGGCGTAAATGGCCGTTTGCAGGCGAAGTCGTAATAAAAACCGTCCTCGATCACCGGGCCGATGGTCACCTGCGCATCCGGAAAGAGTTCCTTCACCGCATGCGCCAGCAAATGCGCGGTTGAGTGACGCAGGATATCGACGCCTTCCGCACTCTTGTCGGTGATGATGGCGAGTTCCGCATCCGCGGTAATCGTCGCTGACACATCCACCAGCTTGCCGTTGACTTTTCCGCCCAGCGCCGCCTTGGCCAGGCCCGGACCAATGGCTGCAGCAACGGCGCCAACCGTTACCGGTTGCTCAAACGATTTCACGGATCCGTCGGGTAGTTTGATATTAATCATGGTGTTCACGATTCAACAGCAATTTCAGCAGCAGAAATAAAAAAAGTGCGGGGCAGCCGCACTTTTTCTGTCCAGAAAAATCACGCAGCTATTGCCGGGTTGCGATTGCAGTGCAAGTTCGCGATATCATAACGCTCGCTTTCCGGAATTCGCCGGCCATGTTTGCCGGCCACAATTGCGTCGGATGTAGTTGGTAGGCGCGATTGGACTCGAACCAACGACCCCCACCATGTCAAGGTGGTGCTCTAACCAGCTGAGCTACGCGCCTAAAAGACGCGCATTCTAGCCCAATCGGGATGCCCCATCAAACGGAATTCGCCGCGTCACACGGGTATTATTGTCGATGCATGCCGCGAATACCATACACCCTTGCTCTGCTTGTTCTGCTGGCCCTGCCCGCTGTCGCATGGTGCGCCGATGCGGCCGATATGGTGACCATACCGGCCGGTCCGTTCACCATGGGGCGCGACGACGGCCCCGCCGATGAAAAACCGGCGCATGTGATCACGCTTGCCGCCTTCCGCATTGACCGGTTGCCCGTCACCAACCGCCAGTTCGCCGGGTTCCTGAATGCGACGGCACCCAGCGCACCGAACGGCATGCGACGCTACGACCATGATGATCCGGACGCGCGCATTCATCACGTCGATGACGCATGGCGCGCCGACGCAGGATACGAACATCATCCGGCCGTTGAAGTGCCCTGGCTGGGTGCCCGCGACTACTGTACGTGGCGCAACGCGCGCCTGCCCACCGAGGCTGAGTGGGAAAAAGCCGCGCGCGGCACCGACCGCCGCCGCTATCCCTGGGGCAGCGCAGTGCCGGACGCCAGGCACGCACGCCATGCGTCAGCCTTCAACGCCACGATGGCCGTAACCGCCCATCCTGCAGGCGCCAGTCCCTATGGCGCACTCGACATGGCCGGCAATGCTTGGTCATGGGTATCGAGTGCGTATCGTGACTATCCATACCGCGCTGACGATGGCCGGGAAGACCCGGCGCCTGGACCCGCGCGCGGCACACGGGGCGGCGGACATGATTCACCGGCTGCCGAAATCACCACGACCGAACGTGGCCGCACGCTGTCGCGCAATCCGCGCGCCGGGCATCACAACATCGCGTTCCGCTGCGCGACGTCAGCACGCTGAAATTCAGCGTCGCACGGCTTTCAGCACGCCGCGTACTTCGCCGATCATTCCCAGCACTTTCTGCAACTGGCCCAGATCGGTGATTTCAACCGTGAAACGCATGCGCGCGCTCATGTCGGTCGAGGACGAACGTGTCGCCGTGACATTGATACGCTCGCGCGACAGCACTTCTGAAATATCGCGCAGCAACCCGGTACGATCCACGGCATCAACGACAATTTCTACCGGAAAAGTCGCGCTGCCCGGCTCGCCCCACTCTGCCGCAATCCGCCGCTCTGGAGCAAGACGGGCAAGGCTTGCACAACCGGCACGGTGAACGCTGACACCGCGTCCGCGCGTGACAAATCCGACTATAGGCTCGGGCGGCGCCGGTCTGCAGCATTTCGCCGGCGTGGTCAGCAATTTGTCCACACCGACGATCAGCACGCCGCCTTTGCCGCTCTTCGATTTGCGGGCGACCGGTGCAGCGACCTCATCGGCTATCGGCGCATCACCTGAAAACGCATCATGCATGGCCTTCGGCCCGATCTCGCCGCGACCGATGTCCGATAACAGATCGTTGAGCTTGTCATAGCCCATGCGCGCCGCCAGTTGATCCAGATT
>JANNHN010000067.1:0-2159 GCA_031404395.1 Betaproteobacteria bacterium | reverse complement strand
CCAGTCCACCGCCATGGTGTTCATGATGTCGGTAATGTAGCCCTGATGCTGCACATACCGGCCGTTCTCGTTGAGCAACGGGTCGTTCAGCCGCCCGTGACCGTCATAGGCCACCCAGAAATCGTAGCCGGGGCGCGGCTTGCCGTCGTTGCCCATGTGCCATTTGCCGATGTGCGCGGTCTCGTAACCGAGCCACTGCAACTCGAGGTGGTAATTGGGCAGACGGTGACTCGCCAGATCGCGCGCCACGTTGTCGATAATGCCGTGGCGGCTGGCGTACTGGCCGGTGAGAATCGAGGCGCGGTTGGGCGAGCAGATCGGCGTGGTGTGGAACGCGCGTTCAAACAGCGCGCCTTCGTGCGCGATGCGGTCGATGTGCGGCGTCTTCATGTAGGGATGCCCGCCGGCGCCGAACTCGTCGAAGCGCAGGTCATCCACGAGGATCAGCAGCAGATTCGGTTGTTTGCGGTTTTTCGGTTTCATCGGTAATCCTTCATTGCCATGCTCACACCAGGTTGAGCAGAAACGCCAATCCGGCAACCAGCGCCACGCCGGCGGCGGCCGCGAGCAGCGTCTTCTGCCATTCATGCCATTCCAGAAATTCGAGCGCCAGCAAGCGCAGGCCGCCGGTCATGTGCGCGGCGAGCAGCAGCACCAAACCGGTTTCCGCGAATTTCACCAGCGGGTGTTCGGTCCAGCGCAGAAAACCGTCGAGTTGTGCTGCGCCGTGCAAGGCCTGACCCAGCGCCCAGAAATGCAGCGGCAGAAACAGGGCGAGCAGCAGCCCGGACATGCGATGCACGATGAATGCCCAGTACGCCGGGTGGCTGCGTGCGCGAAAATCGTTTTTCATGCGGCGCCCCCGCCGAACACGGCGATCACTGCGCGCATTCCCCACATCAGCAGCGTCAGCGCCGCGGCGCCCGCGAACACATCGAGTCCGCGGCTGCGCCAGTTGAAGGTTTCGGCGAGTATGGTGCGCAGGCCGATCGGCGCGTGCACGGCGACAGCGGCGACAAACACTGCATAAAAAATCAGCCAGCCGATATTGCCCTGCGTGCGACCGAGAATCTCGGCGGCGCTGAGTCCGCTGCGCACTGCGTAGATCATGGTTACCAGATGCACGACCACGCACAATGCGAGCAGCGCAGCGCTGGCGCGCTGTGCGCCCCACAGCAGGACCTCGCTGCGGCGATTCATGGTGCGCCAGCCTTAATATATTGTAACCTGTTGTTTTTATTCATGTTTTATGTGTTATAAAATCTCGCCGGCCAGCGTCGCGGCCAGCACCGCGCGCTTCAGCCCGGCGATTCCTGCCGTCGGCGACAACCCCTTGGGGCAACGTTCGGTGCAACTGAGATGGGTGTGACAGGCGTGGCAACCGGCGTCGCCCGCTACCGCTGCCAGTCGCTCGGTGCGCGCGGTATCGCGCACATCGTTGATCAGCGTCCACGCGCGGTTGAGCGCCGCGGGGCCGAGATAATCCTTGTTCCAGGTGACTACGTCGCAGGCGCTGTAACAAACACCGCAGCCGATGCACTCGATGCCGGCATCGACGCGCTTGCGTTCCTTCGATTCGGGCGAAACTTTGGCAAAAGCGTCTTTACGTGTAGTACTGCCAGTGAAACTGCCGCGGGCGCGCGCCCACTTGTCGAAGAACTCGCGCATGTCGGTGACCAGATCCTTGATCACCGGCAGGTTGCGCAGCGGCGCGATTTCCACTTTGCCGTCCGCGGCGACTTTCGACACGTGCGTGCGGCAGGTCCAGCGTGATACACCATTGACCGTCATCGCGCACGACCCGCAGACGCCGACGCGGCAGGCGAAACGGTAGGACAGCGTCGAATCACACTTGCGCTGCACATAGGTCACCACGTCGAGCACCGTCTGGCTTTCCTGCCGCGGCACTTCAAAATCTTGGAAGCCGCCTTCTTCAGTGCCGCGCCAGATCCTGACCTGCAGGGTATCCATCTGCTGATTCCTTAATGTGTTGCTGCCGGCGCACCCGCCATGATGATCGTCGGCGCCGCCAGACGCTGAATCATCACATTGACGCAGGCCGGTTTGCCGCTGGCGATCGCGCGCTGGATAGCCGGGCGCAATTCTGCGGCACAGGTCACCAGTTCGCCGTGGCCGCCGAGTGCCGCCACCGCCAGATC
>JANNHN010000066.1:0-2279 GCA_031404395.1 Betaproteobacteria bacterium | reverse complement strand
TCCCACGAGATGCGTTCGAAGCGGCCTTCGCCGCGCTTGCCGACGCGTTTTTGCGGATACAGCAGCCGGTGTTCGCTGTGGTACATCTGCAGTGTCAGTTGCGCCTTGGGACACACGCGGCCCTGCAGCAGCGGATCCTCGTCATTCCCGGTAATTTTCACTAACTTGTTGTTTTTAAAGTGAAATTTAGTGCTGCAGCAATTAAAGCAGATATTGCAGCCGCCGGGCACCACCCGATCCGGCGCGGTGTCCTCGCGCGTTTCGCCATAGGGATACGCCCGCGGCACAGCCAGCACCTTATTTTGCGCGGACAGCGCATCCATGAATGACGGGCGACGCGATTCTCCGGGATGCGCGCGCGCCGGCGTCACCGCGGTCGCGGTACTTTTGTTCTCCGGCGTGGTGCGTTCCAGATAAATCGTCGCCGGCCCGAGCAGGAAATGATCCTGGTCGCGCGGCAGGCGGCCTGATCGTTCGGCGTCGGCCAGCAATTCGGCGCGATTACCGAAACGGATGGCCTGCGTCGGGCAGACGCTGGCGCAGGCGGTGGTCGCCTCGCCTTCCGCGCGGCGATCCACGCACAAATCGCATTTCACCGCATGATGACCCTGCGCGTCATAACCCATCGCGCTGTAGGGGCAGGCAATCACGCATTCGCCGCAGCCGGTACAGCGCGATTCATCGACGCGCACGATGCCGGTCACGGCATCCTTGGTGATCGCCTGCGGATTGACCGGACACGCGCGCAGGCACGCCGGCCGCTCGCAGTGCTGGCAGGTCAGCGTCAGAAAGGCGAGCCCGGCTTCTTCCAGCGCGCTGGCCCACACCACCTTGTTGCGATATTCGCCGGGGCCGAGGCGGTGTTCGGTTTTGCACGCGGCTTCGCAGCTTTTGCAGCCGGTGCAACGCTCGAGATCGATCAACAAGGCAACGCGCGTGGTTTCGTTCAGTTGTTCCATGGATATTCTTTTACCACGCGGTCAGGTGCCACCAGGTAATTGGCCCGCCGTCAGCAACATAACCGGCGAAAAAAGTCACGGTAACCACATGGATCACCACACCCAGCACAAACAACCAGGCCAGCAACAGGTGCAATGGCCGCCACCACGCCTGTTGCGCCGACACGGCGTGGCGTGAACCCAGCAGCAGCGATTCCTCACTCGCCAGCTGGCGATAAGCAAATGCCAGCCGCGGATTACGAATGAAGTGTGGCAGATTGACCGAGAAAGTACCTTCGATGGCCTGCGAATCGAGTTCGGCGAGCAACCGGCGTTTCTCGCTGATCAGCGCGCGCAGGCGTTCGCGGGTCGCCGCGTCGGGCACCTGAAACGCCGGCGCTTTTGATGCAAAGGTTGCCGCCATTTGCCGCGACCCGCGCACCCGCGCCCACACGCCCAGCACAGCCAGCGCGAGCAGCGCCAGCAGCAACAATGCGGGGGGGCGGCGCAGAAACCCGCCGGAATGAATCGCAATCAGCACCATGCCGATCAACGAACACACGATATGCGCGTTGAACCAGCCGACGGGATTGGTGCTGTGGCCGCTGCGTTTGGCCAGCACGAAGGCCACCGGCACCAGCAACAACAGCACGCCCGCCACGCCGGTCAGATACAGCGCCGGGCTGCCGGGTGTGCGCCACATCTCCGGCAATACGCCGCGCACGGCGAACCATAGGATGATCGCAACCACGGCGCCGGCTGTCAGTTGCAACAGTCGCGCATCCGGAAAATTGTTTCGTTGCACTGTGATGATGCGGTAACGGAGGATGCAACGATTGTAGCACCGGCCAGCCGGCGATCCGGCAAGCGCACCCGCGTCGCTGCTGGTCGTGCGTTCAGACGTGATTGAGTGCCAGCGTGGCCCGCTTGACCTGCGGATCGTCGGCGCTGTCGGTAATCACGAAACCCAGCGCCTCACACAGTCGCAGCATGCCGCGGTTGCTGGCAAACACGTGGCCGATCATGATCTGCAGCCCGCGGGCGCGCGCCACTTCGATCAATTGCGTCATCATGCGGCGGCCCAGGCCACGGCCCTGCCAGTCGTCGGCGACGACAATTGCGTATTCGCAACTGGCACCATCGGGATTGGTGATGTAGCGACACACGCCAACCTCGACCTCCCTGCCCTC
Organism: Betaproteobacteria bacterium; assembly: GCA_031404395.1. Taxonomy (GTDB): domain Bacteria; phylum Pseudomonadota; class Gammaproteobacteria; order Burkholderiales; family SG8-41. Next base: position 151 of record JANNHN010000066.1, on the reverse strand, counting down.
ACGCTGAACAGTCGCGACAAACGCCATTTCACGGTCGTAATCGATCTGTGTAAAACGCTGCAGCATCATCGGCGTCAGTTCGCGCAGCGTGTCCATGAAACGGAAACGACGGCTCTGCGGGGAGAGGCTGCGCACAAACGCCTGCTCGATT
>JANNHN010000065.1:0-8477 GCA_031404395.1 Betaproteobacteria bacterium | reverse complement strand
GGCGACGATCCGGATTTGATTGCCGCTACACTGCGTCGCACATTGGCCGGTGACGACGTGGTGTTCAGCTTCGGCGGCATCGGCGCAACACCCGACGATCACACGCGCCAGAGCGCGGCTCGCGCGGCCGGGGTGCCGCTCAAGCTGCATCCCGATGCGGAGGCCGAGATCCGCGGCCGTTTCATCGATGATCCCAAGGGTGTCACGCCGCAGCGGCTGATGATGGGTGAATTCCCGCAGGGCGCCGTCATCATTCCCAATCCCTACAACCGCATTCCGGGATTCACCTTCCGCAACCATCATTTCCTGCCGGGCTTCCCGGAGATGGCATGGCCGATGCTGGCGTGGGTGCTTGATCACTGCTACGCGGACATGGTCGCGGTACGCGCAGTCGAGGCGGCCATCATCGTGCGCGAAGCGGGCGAGAGCCAGTTGATCGAACTGATGAACGAGTGCCTGCGCACCTATCCGGCGCTGAAAGTATTCAGCCTGCCGCGGGTCACCCCCGAGCGCTACATCGAGCTCGGCGTGCGTGGCAATGCCGCGCAGGTGGCAGAGGCCATCGCCATGCTGAAAACCGGCGTCAGCGGCCTGGGATTTCCCTGGACACCAGCCACGGCATAAAAAAAGCCCCGGATCACCCGGGGCTTTTGGTTTGCTGCCTGAAACGGATGCTTACTTCTTGGAGGCTTTCTTTACCGAGGCGGTCGCTTGCGCTGCGGTCGCTTCCAGATTGGACTGGGTGGCTTGCGCGAGTTGCTTGGCGACTTTCGACAGATTGTCGTAGGCCGAGTTGACTGCGGCGATGCCCGACTTGACTGCGGCGATGCCGACTTCAGAACCCGCCGGGGCGTTTTTCACCAGCTTGTCGAGACCGGTGATGACTTCCTTGTTGAAGTCAGCCACTTGCGCTTCGACCAGCTTGCTGAATTCGACCTGGGTACCGTTGGCGACGTCGTAAACGCTTTTGGCGTAGGCGGTCGCTTTTTCCAGCGTCGGTTGCGCCAGGGTGTCTTTCAGCGCGGCCAGTTGCTGGAAATCCTTGACGGCGGCCAGCGCTTTGGCGCTTTCAAAGCTGTCAGCGAAAGCGGCTTTGGCGGCTTTCAGTTGCAGATCCATCATGCGCTCAGCGCCTTGGATGGCTACACCGGCGAAACGCATGGTGGCTTCGAGGTTCGCTTTGTTCATTGCAATAAGTTGTTCCGGGGTTTGATACATGGTAAATCTCCTTTTAAAACATTAAGTTAGGAAAAATCCATGATCAAACTGAATTTTTCCGCTGCAGTTATATTGCGCTGCACAATTCAAATTATAAGGGCTGAAAATACCAAGTCAAGGGTTTGGCCAAAATATTTATTGCATTGCATCATTAAATGTCAGTAAACGCTGACTTTGACGCTGGGCAGGGCGCCCGCTAGCATTGAAAATACTTGTCGAATCAGTTGCTTGCCGCAGCGCAGCCTGCCTCAGGCATTAAGTGTATAACCGTTTGTTTTTTAAGGATTTTATGCCTACCCTGTTCAGCAAGATCATTACCCGCGAAATCCCGGCCAACATTATCTATGAGGATGAACATTGCCTCGCGTTTCGCGATATCAACCCCCAGGCGCCGACCCATGTGCTGCTGATCCCGAAACAGGAAATCCCCCGTCTTGCTGATGCGCAACCGCCCGATCAGGCGCTGCTGGGGCATTTGCTGCTGGCTGCCGGCAAGGTGGCGCGGCAACTGGGCATAGCCGACGCCTTCCGGCTGGTGGTCAACAACGGCGCCGAGGCCGGGCAGACGGTGTTCCATCTGCATCTGCATATACTCGGCGGACGGCCGCTGCACTGGCCGCCGGGTTAAGCAGGACTCGCGCGATTGATGCTCTCGCGCAGCTAAAAACCCGCACGGATGATTCTAAATCTGTGCGGTCAGTCGGCCTGGATGCCGAGCTCCTTGACCGCGGTCTTGTAGCGCACGAGCTGGTCTGCGGTGAAGCGGGTGAATTCATCCGGCGTGTTATGTACCGGATCGACGCCGAGCTGCAGGAATTTCTGCCCGACATCCGGCGCGGTGACCGCTGCTACTGTCGTCGCGTGCAGTTTCTGGATGATCGGTTTTGCTGTTTTTGCCGGCGCCATCAGGCCGAACCAGCCGAACGACTGGTAGCTCGGCACGCCGGATTCCGCGACCGTGGGCACATCGGGCAGCGTCGGCGAGCGTTTCAAGCCGCCCACCGCCAGCGCGCGCAGTTTGCCCGCCTGCACCTGTGAAGTCATGCTGGCCATCGGCCCGAAATAGAACTGGGTTTCGCCGGACATGGTGGCGACGACCGATGGCGCGCCGCCTTTATACGGAATATGCACCGTCTCCTGTGCAATGCCCGCACGGTGTACGAACAGCGCAATGGCGTAATGGCTGGTCGAGCCGGTGCCGCCCGAGGCGTAATTCAGCGAGCGCGGCCTGGCCTTGGCCAGCGCCACCAGTTCACGCACATTCGTGGCACGTAACGACGGATTCGCAACCAGCAGATTTTGCGCGATGGCAAACAGCGAGATGGGCGTGAAGTCGCGTACCGGGTCGTAATTCAGTTTCACCTTCAGCGCGGGCGAAAACGAATGGGTGGATACCGAAGCGGCGAGCAGGGTATAGCCGTCAGGGTTGGCCTGCGCGGCGATTTCCGCGCCGATGGTGCCGCCACCGCCGCCGCGGTTATCGACCACGACCTGCTGCCCCAGCACCTCGGCCAGCTTGATCGCCATGATGCGGCCGATGGTGTCGTTGGCGCCGCCCGGCGGATTGGGCGAAATCATGCGCACCGGGCGGTTCGGAAAATCCTGCGCCTGCACCGGCGTTGCCGCTACCGTGGTCAGGGCGATGCCGCAGGCGATGAGCAATGATCGATGCATGGTTTTCTCCAGCAGGAGTGATTCAGGATTCCAGCGGCAAGCGCACGGGTTTGCCGTCGCGCGCCGAACGCTCGATGGCAATGGTCGTTTCGAGATTGATGCGCGCCTGCTGCGGCGTGGTGTGTACGGTGGGATTGCCGGTGACCAGGTGATCGAGCCAGGCGCGGGTTTCATTGCCCAGCGGCCCCCAGAAATCGCCGACGGCCCAGTCGCCCGCGGTGTTGCTGCCGAGGAAGGCCATGTTGACTTGGTGATCGGGTACGTAGGCGTGCGGGATGCCCTTGTCCGAATACAGCAGGTGGTCCATGTGGTCATCGTCGATCAGCATGGTGCCTTCGGTGCCGAGCAGTTCGACGCGATCGGATTGTCCCAGCGTCGGATACTTCGCCGGCAGCGCGTAGCTCACGCCGAAATTCACCACGGCGCCGTCGGCGAACGTAACAATGGCCCAGGTCACGTCATGTGCGCTGTAACCGGCGTCGCGGAATATGCCGTGCTGGCCGCGGGCGATGACTTCCACCGGCGGGTTGCCTTCCAGAAACCAGCACATCAGATCGACGTAATAGGTCAGCACGTCCAGCACCGGCGTGGCGTGCGGATCGCGCTTGAGAATGGCGAAGGCCTGCGCGCGAGAGTTGTAGACGCGGGCCAGTCCGCCGGTGACGCGGCCCAGCCGCCCCTGGATCATCTGTTCCTTGGCGCGCAGATAGCATTCCTTGTAGCGGCGGCTGTAACCGACGCGCAGGTTACCGCCGGTGGCTTTCAGCGTGGCGAGGATGTCCTCGGCATCGCCCAGCGCCAGCGCCAGGGGCTTTTCCACCAGCACCGGTTTGCCCAGTTCCAGCGCGCGTTTGACCGGCGCGGCGTGTTCGCCTTCGGGGGTGGACACGAATACCGCGTTGACCTCGGGACGTTCGATGATTTCGTTGTTGTTGGCGGAATGCAGATCGGCGCCGGTGACGTCGGCGAGCGCCTTGGCACGTGCCGGATCGCGGTCGGCGATGGCAAGGAATCCGACGGACGGGTGTTTGGCGGCGAGCCGCGCGCGCAGCGTGCCGATGCGGCCGGCGCCGATGACGGCGATGCCGAGAGTTTTGCGTTGTTTCAACCGGGTTCCTCCAATGCCTGCGGCATGATGCGCCGCGCGTCCCGCTATTCTAGTACACGCGGTGCGCGACGGCCCCGCCGTTCAGCACCTGCTGGACGTTTTCCCACGAGGCCTTGAACAGGAAAGCAGCCGACTGCCGGGTGACGCCGGCGACATGCGGTGTCAGCAGCAGCCGCGAGGCGGCCTCGCCCTTGAGTTGCAGCAGCGGATTGTCCGCGGTGGCGGGCTCGATGCTGTAAACATCGACCGTGGCACCGGCAATGCGGTTCTCCGTCAGCGCCTGCGCCAGCGCGGCCTCATCAACCACGCCGCCGCGCGCGCCGTTGATCAGCACGGCTTCGGGTTTCATCAATGCCAACTGCTTTGCGCCGATCAGGTTGGTGGTGGCGGGGATCAGCGGCACGTGCAGCGTGACGACGTCGGCGGTTTTCAGCAGGTCGTCGAGCGTCATGGACTGTGCATTCATGGCATCCGTTTTGGTCTTGTCGCGCAATGCCGGATCGAAATAGACGATTTTGCAGCCGATGCGGTGAAACGCCTGCGCGACGGCCATGCCGATCACGCCCATGCCGACCACGCCCACCGTAGCGCCGTCGATGCCGGCGAGGTTGTCGGTCATCATGCGGTTGCGGAACGCAACGTAATTGCCCTTCTTGATTTCGGCGTCAGCCCAGGCAAAACGCCGCAGCAACACCGAGGCGCAGGCCGTCGTGTATTCGGCCAGCGCAGTATTGCTGCCGCCGGGGACATTGGCCACGGGAATGCCGAGTTTTTTCAAGGCACCTTCATCGAGCCGGTCGACGCCGGCGCCGGTGATCTGCACCACCTTGAGTGTCGTGCCTTCGAACAACGCAGCGGGCAGCTTGGGCCCGACAGCCGGCATGATCACCGCGCGCGCCTGTTTCATCAGCGCCGGCAGATCGGCATCGTCCGGTTTGCGGTAGGCGATGTTGAGGTTCTGCGGAGGCGTGACGCCGACGCGGGCGAAGTCGGTTTCGGGGCGCAGGCAGACGACGTCTATGGTCATGGTTTTGGTGACTGGTGACTGGTAATTGGTGATGGGTGATTGGTGATTGGTAAATCGATGGCGGGTTTTACCATTCACCAATTACCAGTCACGGTTCCTGGGTGCGTTTCGAAATATCCGCAACCGGAAAAAAGCACAGCAGCACCAGCGGTACGCTGCCGGTGTTGCGGGTGGCATGTTTCTCACCTGAGGGGATCAGGATGGTGTCGCCGGCTTTCAGCGGGTACTGGCCGCTGTCGGCCTCGGTGCAGCCCTCGCCGGACATCACGAATATGCATTCCTCGAAGCCCTGATGGAAATGCCGGCCGCGCGGGGTGTCGCCGGGTTTGACCGGCGGGATTTCCACCAGGCGCAGCGTGACCGCCTGCGCACCTTTTTCGCCGGAAACGATTTCCAGCGACTTGCGGCCGGGCAGGCCCATGCTTTTGGCTTCTGCTTGGGTGAGGACTTTGGCCATGATTTTTCAGCCCGCGATTTTCAGGTGCTTGATTTCCGCAGTACCGCCCTGCGCTTCATCGAGCAGCGCGAAGATCTCGCCGCATTCCCTGGCGATGGCATCGGCAATGTCGTTGAGCATTTTCAGGCCCTTGGCCGCGGTGGCGTGTTCCGGCGCGCCGTACCAGCCCGTCGCCGCGATGGTCTTGATGTCGCGCAGCACCGGCTGGTAGCTGCGGGTGCGGCGCAGGCGGTCCCATTTGCGGCCGTGTGTATGGTCCGACGAGTATTCGATGCGGTCGAGATGCACCAGTTGCGGCTGATAGGCGAGGACGGCCAATGCTTCGATTTCGCCGCCGTGGGTCAGCCCGCCGCAGTCGTGGCCGTAGAGTTCGGCGGCGACGTAACAGGCCTGCACCACGATCACGCTCATGCCGACTTCGCGATGCAGTTTTTCGGACGCGATCGCCAGCGACGGAATGTTGCCCTCGTGCCAGTTGAGGATCAGCAGCCGCTTCGCGCCGTGCTGCGCCGTCGATGCGCAGGTTTCGGTGACCACGCGCTGGTAGGTGTCCGGCGTCAGTGTGATGGTGCCTTCGAACGGCATGTGCATGGGCGTCACGCCCAGCGGGCCGCCCGGCAGCACCAGGCCGTCCATGCGCTCGGCCACGGCGTGGCTGATGACATTGGCGGCGTAGATGTCGGTGCCGGTCGGCAGATGCGGGCCGTGCTGCTCGACGCTGCCCGCCGGCAGGATCACCAGCGGATTTTTTCTGAACTGCGCGGCGATCTCGGGCTGGGTCAGATCGATGAAATAGCGGCTGGTCAATTTGGACATGGTTGGTCTCCCGGATCAGGCGGCGCGCTTGGACTCGTTCCTGGCGCGGGCGTCGTTCATCACTTCTTCGATGGTGACGCAGGCACCCTTGCGGTCTATGGATTTCAGTGCAGCGTTGGTCATGGCGACTGCGATATTGCCGTTGTGGGCGGTCAGTTCGTTCGGTTTGCCCGACACGCAACTGCCGGCAAAGGCCTCGAGTTCGGCGCGGAACATGTCGCTTTCCGGCAGCTTGATGTCTTCGCGCTTGCCCCAGCCGTCCTTGCCGCGCTGGATGTAGAGCACGGAATTGTTGTGCAACAGGTGCGGCGTATCCCAGGTGCCGAAATCGATTTCATAATGCATCAGGCCTTTGGAACCGAACACGCGCACCGCGAAAATGCCGGGCGAGGTCCAGCACGAACCGACGTAGCCGAGTTTGCCGTCCTTGAAGCGCACCAGCGTCATCGACTGGTCGTCGACCTCGGCGCCGACCGGCGACAGCTTGGAGGCCATCGAGGAAACTTCCTGTACTTCGCCGCCCAGCATGTGCAGCACGTCGAACTGGTGGATGGCGAGCTGCGACAGCGGGCCGCCGGGGGCGCGATCCTTGTACCAGCGCCAGGTCTGCGGCGTCAGTTCCAGCGCACGCTCGTTGGAGAAATTGGCTTCCATGAAGGCGACGCGGCCGAGTTCGCCGGCATCTATTTTTTCCTTGATGATGCGGATCCCGGCCATCAGGCGGGCGCTGTGACCGACGGTGACGGTGACGCCGTACTGCTTTTCCAGCGCGGCGATTTTCAGGCCGTCTTCCAACGTATGCGAAATCGGTTTCTCGGTATAGACATGCTTGCCGGCCTTGGCGACCATTTCTGCCATCGGCAGGTGTTGCTCATTGGGTACGGTGAGGATCACGCCCTTGATGTCCGGGTTGGACAGCATGGTTTGCATGTCGGGTGCTGCCGGAACGCCCATTTCCTTGGCGAAGGCATCGCGTTTTTCCTGCGAACGGCTGAAGCCGGACACGATCTGGATGGTGCTTGACTGTTTGGCGGCGCGGGTCAGGACTTTGGCCCAGCGGCCGAGGCCGACGATGCCGACTTTGACGGGGGTGCTCATACCAGGAACTCCTCACACGGTTGAATGATGCAAAAAACGCGGAATGCAGCGGCAGGGCAGGCACCGCAAAACACCAGGGGGCTGCAAAATGCTTGCCGGATGTGTAATATCGTATTACGGTATTACGGGACAGGTCAACCAGGAAAAGCGGTCTGCGCATGTATCCCCCGAAACTCGATGAAATTCAGAGGCTTGCGGCGCCGTTGCGGCTGCAGGTGCTCGATGGCCTGCGTCGCGCAATCATCGACGGGCGTCTCGCGCCGGGGGCGCGGCTGACTGAACGCGAGCTGACCGAGATGATGCATGTGTCGCGCACAGTGATCCGCGAGGCGCTGCGTCAGCTCGAAACCGAGGGCCTGATCGCCAACGTGCCCAACAAGGGGCCGGTGGTGCGCGCGTTGTCGCTGGACGAAGCAAAAGATCTCTACACCATCCGCGCGGTGCTGGAAGGTCTCGCGTCGCGATTGTTCGTGCAGAACGCCACTGATGCCGATATCAAGCGCCTGGCACAGGCGCTGGACGTGGTCGTCGGCGCCTATGAGCGCGGCGATGCACAGGAAGTGCTGGAAACCAAGAACCGTTTCTACGACGTCTTGTTCGAGGGCGCGGGCAGCGAGACGCTGTCCTCGATGCTCGGCACGCTGCATGCGCGCATCTGGCGCTGGCGCGCGCTGGGGTTGTCGCATCCGCAGCGCTCCGCCACCCGTTCGAAAGCCAGCATCAAGGGACTGCGCGCGATCCTGGCCGCGATCCGCAAGCGCGACGCCACCGCCGCGGAAATGCTGACCCGCGACGAAGCGCAGGGTGCGGCGACGGAAGTCATGCGGCTGATCGAATTGCAGATGCCGCCTGACACCCGCTGACGCTGAGGTAACCGGTCAGCCCGTCAGTGTGCAGGCGCGCCGTCGGCTTTCGGCGCTCTTTGCGCGTGCGACGATTGGGTGATTTTTTCGGTATAGGCGATGGCCAGCGCCGACACGACAAAAGTCAGGTGGATCATCGTCTGCCACAGCAGCGTCTTCTCGTCATATTGCGCGGCGTTGATAAAGGACTTCAACAAGTGGATCGATGATATGCCG
>JANNHN010000064.1:0-3550 GCA_031404395.1 Betaproteobacteria bacterium | reverse complement strand
CAGTTATCAGTTGATGATCGAAATGTGGAAACGAGCGATTTTGTCTGGTCTCGATTTGAATGTCGAGGTGCAGTGAGTAGGTTGGGGTGAGCTTGCGAACCCCAACGCGCGACCGCTGCAAATACTCGGGGTTTTCCACTCTACTACTTTGCACTGGGTTCAGCGTTGGGGTTCCCTCGTCACCCCAACCTACGTATTGAAAAACGTTGGGACACTACTGACCAGTCACCAATTACCCATCACTCGTAACGCAATGCCTCGATCGGCAACAACAACGACGCCTTGCGCGCAGGATAGAATCCGAAAAAAATACCGATTGCCGCGGCAAAGCCCACCGCCAGCGCCACCGGCGCGATGCCGAGGTTGACCGGCCAGCCGGCGAATTGGCCGATCGCCACCGAACTGCCGATGCCCAGTGCAATACCCAGCAAGCCGCCGATCAGCGCCAGCGTAATGGCTTCAACCAGGAATTGCGTCAGGATGTCGCGCCCGCGCGCGCCGACAGCCATGCGCAAACCGATTTCGCGCGTGCGCTCGGTGACCGACACCAGCATGATGTTCATGATGCCGATGCCGCCCACCAGCAGCGACACCGAAGCCACGGCGGCCAGCAGCAGGCCCATGATGCGGCTCGATTCCTCGCGCGCCGCCAGCACCTCCGACAGGTTGCGCAGCGTGAAGTCGTCTTCCTGCCCGGATTGGATGCGGTGGCGCTGGCGCAGCAGATCGCGGATCTGCCCTTCCGCCTCGGCCATGTTTTCGCCGTCGCGCACCTTGATCGACACCGAACCCACGGTGCGCAGCCTGCCGGCGCCCTGGCCGAGCACGCGATTGCGCGCCGTCGAGATCGGCATCAGGATCACGTCGTCCTGATCCTGACCCATCAGGCTCTGGCCTTTTTTCTCCAGCGTGCCGATCACGGTAAACGGCACTTTGCGGATACGCACGATCTGCCCCACCGGATCGGTATCGCCGAACAGGTTGCGCACCACGGTGTCGCCGAGCAGGGCGACCTTCGCCGAACCGGCAATGTCGGCCACCTCAAAACCCTTGCCCTGCGCGATGACCCAGTTGCGCGCCTCGAAATATTCCGGCGTCACGCCATAGAGCACGGTGGACCAGTTGCCCGAGCCGCCGACCACCTGCCCGGTGCCGCGCAATGTCGGCGCCGAAGCCTGCACCGCCGGCACATCGCGCTGGATCGCGTAGCCATCTTCCTCGGTCAGCGTGTTGCGCGAACCCGCGCCCATGCGCACGCCGCCGCTGGTGCTGGAACCCGGCATCAGAATGATCAGGTTGGTGCCCAACCCTTTGATCTGCGCTTCAATGCGCTCCTGCGCGCCCGAACCGACGGCAATCATGGTGATCACCGCGGCGACGCCGATGATGATGCCGAGCATGGTCAGTGCACTGCGCAGCTTGTTGATGCGTAACGCGCGCAGCGCGATGCGAATGCTTGCAAGAATATTCATGCTGGCTGCCCCGCGCGCAGTTGCACGGCCAGCGCCGCGGCGTCCTTGGGCACTTCGACCGCGCGATCTTCGATGACGCGGCCATCGCGGAACAGGATCACCCGTTTGGCGAACTCCGCGATATCGCGTTCGTGGGTGACCACCACCACGGTCATGCCCCGCGCATTCAACTGCTGCAGCAATGCCATCACTTCGCAACTGGTCTGTGTGTCGAGTGCACCGGTCGGTTCGTCGGCAAGAATCAGCACCGGATCGTTGACCAGCGCGCGCGCAATGGCCACGCGTTGCTGCTGCCCCCCCGACAACTGCGCCGGATGATGATGGCCGCGGTCAGCCAGGCCCACCTCCGCCAGTCGCTCCGCCGCGCGGCGGTTGCGTTCGTCAGCGGGCACGCCGCAATACAGCAGCGGCAGCGCGATATTTTCCAGCGCTGAAGTACGCGGCAGCAGATTGAAACTCTGGAACACAAAGCCGATGCGGCGATTGCGGATCGCCGCCAGCGCATCACCGCCGAGCCCGGATATGCGTTCACCCGTGAGCAGGTATTCGCCGCTGCTCGGAATGTCGAGACAGCCGAGCAGATTCATGAATGTGGATTTGCCGGAGCCCGACGGCCCCATCACCGCGACGAATTCACCCGCGCCGATCTCCACTGACACGCCGCGCAAGGCCTGCACCGACAACCCGCCCAGTTCATAGGACTTGGCAAGTTCACGGGTGATGATCAGCGACGTGGCCATGCCGGGTTCAATACGCCTGCGGAAAAATTATATAACTTGTTGTTTTTATTGACATTTTATGTATAACCCTAGAACCCAAACCGCGGCGGACTGCCCTTGGTTTCGCCGCGCGCAGCGCCCGCACCGGTGCCGACGATGACTGCGCTGTCGGCCTTGATATCGTCGCCGATCAATTCGGTATTGGTGCCGTCGGTGATGCCCAGCCGGACGCTGACCGACTGGGGTGCGCCCGCCGCATCGAGTACCCAGACGCGTCCGCGCGTACTGCCGCGGCCCGACTGCTCGGCGACGATGGCCTCGTAGCGGGTGCGCTGTTCGGGATTGAGAATTTCGGCGATCTGCGCCCGCGACTGCGCGCGCAGCCGGCCCGCTTCCTTTTTGCGATCCGCGGGATTGTCGGCACTGATGCCGGCGATCTTGTTGCGGGTTTCGTTCTGGATAGCTTCGAGTTTCGACTGCTGCTCGGCGCTGAGACCCAGGTCTTTGGTCAGGCGCTCGCGCAGCGCCTGCGCCGCCTGCGCGCCCGGCGCAGCCGCACCGCCTTCGCCTTTTTTCTGCGCGGTATCACCCGCTGCACCCGCCGGACGAAAACGCAGCGCGGCGTTGGGCACTTTGACTACATCGTCGCGCTGCGCGGTGATGATGCGCACATTGGTCGTCATGCCGGGCAACAGCGTCAGATCCGGATTCGGTGCCGAAATGATGGCCACGTAGGTGACCACGTTCTGCACCACCAGCGCCGCCTTGCGCACCTGGGTAATCTTGCCGCTGAAGGTTCGCCCCGGGAACGAATCCACTGTGAACGTGGCCTCCTGCCCGACGGCCACGCGGCCGATTTCAGATTCGTCGATGGAGGCCTCGACCTGCATGTCGGTCAGGTTGCGCGCGATCAGGAACAGCGTCGGCGCCTGCAGACTGGCGGCGACGGTTTGCCCGGCATCGACACTGCGCGAAATGACGATGCCGTCCACCGGTGCGCGGATGGTCGTGCGTTCCAGATCGACCTTCGCCTGCGCCAGTTGCGATTCGCGCTGCTTGACCAGCGCCTGCCCATTACGCACCTGGGCGTCGCCGACAGCACGCTGCGCCTGCGCGGTCTTGACCTGTTCGTGCGCAATCGCCACGGCGGACTGCGATTTCTCCAGCGCCGCCTGCGAAATAAATCCCTTTTCGACCAGCGACTGGCTGCGCTTCAGGTCGCGCTCGGCTTCACCGAGCGACACCTGGCTGCGTGACACTTCCGCCTGCAGCGCCGCCAGATTGGCGCGCTGGGTCAATTCCGTGGCGCGCCCGGACTCGAGATCGGCAACCGCCTGATTCACGCGCAGCGCAAAGGAC
>JANNHN010000063.1:0-1620 GCA_031404395.1 Betaproteobacteria bacterium | reverse complement strand
CGCGAGATCCGGAAACTGCAGCGCCACCGACGCGAAGGCCACAAATCGGTCGGGGTAAGTCCCGCAATACTCCGCCAGCCGCTCGTTCTGGATGCGGATGACTTCGGCGGCCACATCCCGCTCCGCGCGATACCAGGTCGGGTTGATGCTCAGCGCTTCCATGTCGATGCCCTGCTCGTCCATCTCGGCAATGCGGCGCACACCCACGTCACCGATGCCCGGCCCGCGCTGATCCCCGACCTTCAGGTTCAGCAGCGCCAGCGCCTCGGCGACCACGCAGTGCGCATGCACATCGATCGTTTTCACGCGCTTGCCGCCCACCAGCACCTGGCGGCGGCGACCGCCGGCCGGTTGTGCATGCGCGGCATTGGTCATGCTGCAGCCGGTGAAAATAATGCCGTTGTCGTCCGCGCCGCAGCACTCCGAATTACGAATACTCATGACTTCCCCTTGATTACGATAAACCGCTTCACATCAATAATATGGGCCGATGACCATAATGGCCGCCGGCCCACACCGATTACTGCACCGTCCTTATAGCGCCTGACAAAATGACTTGCTCGCTGCCCCTCTGCTTCGCTTCAAGTGTTCCCTTGACCCCAACCCTCTCCCCGCGCGCGGGGAGAGGGGGAGTTCATTTGGTTAAGCGTTCTTACAGTTTCTTCAACTCGGCGAGCAGTTCTTCACTCGTCGGGATCGTACCCTGCGGATAGATCTTGGCGTAACGCACGATGCCTTTGGCGTCGATGACGTAGGCGGCGCGTTTGTCCATGCCGCGCTCGTCGTTGAAAATGCCGTAGGCTTGACCCACCGCACCATGCGGCCAGTAATCCGACAACAGCGGAAACGGCACACCACCCAGGAAATCTGCCCAGCCTTTCAGGCTCGGCGCCGGGTCGGCACTGAGTTGCAGAATTTCACAATTCAACTTCTTGAAAGCGTCGTAGTTCTCACGGAACCCTTTGACTTGGTTCGTTCACCCGCCGGTAAAGGCAAAGGGCATGAACGCGACCACGACAGGCCGCCCCTTGAAGCTGGACAGCGAAACTTTCTGGTCGGAATTGTGTGCGCCGAGTGAAAAATCCGGCGCTGCGGTGCCTGCTTGAACTTCCATGAAATTTCTCCTTGTTATCGTAACCTGCGCACACAGAATACCAGCGCGGCGCGGCACGCGCCATGCCGTCGTGGCTTAGGGTTTCGCCAATTGTTCCTCAACCATCACCGCCATCCGCTGCGGCGGCGTGCCCGGCGGAAACAGGCCGACATAGCGCCCTTCCCGGTCCAGCAAGAACACAAAGGCAGCATGGTCTATGAAATAGGTGCTGGACCCCGGCGGCGTCACCTTCTCGTAGAACACCTTGTAGGCGGTCGCGATCCGGCGCACCTCCTCCTCGCTGCCGTGCAACGCCACAAAACGCGGATGAAAACTTGTCGTGTAGGCGCCGATGACTTCCGGCTTGTCGCGCGCCGGATCCAGCGTGATGAACACCGGCTGCAGTGCGTCGCCGCGCGGGCCGAGTGAGCGGATCAGTTCCCCGATGGCCAGCAAATCGGTCGGGCAGACATCGGGACAGAAGGTGTAGCCGAAATACAGCAGCACCGGACGGCCACGGAAATCCG
>JANNHN010000062.1:0-6917 GCA_031404395.1 Betaproteobacteria bacterium | reverse complement strand
TCCCTCACGCCCGTCAGATCGCAGCGGATGACAATTCGGGTTGGCGGGTAACGCCGCTGATCGATGTCGCCCCGCGCGGTTGGGTCGAAGTCGGCAAACTCGACGCGAAGCCGACCTTTGACAAGTCGCGCGACTTTCCCGGCCCCGTTAACGTGGCCAGCGCGTTTGAGCGCGTCGTGGGTGATCGCGAACAACGGGTGATCGTCGTCGGCACCGGCCATTTTCTGTCGAACAGTTTTCTCGGCAACGGCGGCAATCTCGCGCTCGGCACCGGCATGATCAACTGGCTGTCCGGCGATGATGCATTGATTGCCGTTGATCCGCGGCCCGCAGCCGATACCCGGATCGAGATCGAAGCCACGCATCTCTACCTGATCGCCTTCTTTGTGCTGATGCTGCTGCCGCTGGTATTTGCCGGCACCGGCATTGCGGTATGGTGGCGACGACGCAATGCGGGCTGATCCCACCGTCCGATGAAACGCGGCTGGCTGCTGAACGTTGCGCTGCTTGCCGCCGTCGTGGTACTGGCGTGGCTGGCCTGGCGCACACCATCACGCGAAGAAGCCGCGCAGCAAACGTTGTCCGCTCTGGCGCCGGCCACGGCGCGGAACATCACACTGACGCGACCCGGCAAGCCGGACATTGTTCTGGAGAAAATCGGCACGCAATGGCAGATCACCGCACCCGTACGGGCGCGCGCCGACGAATTTCAGGTGCTGCGCATGCTGACCATACTCGATGCCCGACCGACGGCGCAGTTTCCTGCGGATGGGCTGGCCCGGTTCGATCTGGATCCGCCCGTCGCACGCCTGCGCATTGATGCTGCGGACTACGCCTACGGCGGCATCAATGCAGTGACGAGCGAACAGTATGTGCGGCGTGGTGACACCGTGTATGCCGTTGAATTGCGCCACGGCGCAGCGCTGCCCGCCGATGTGGCGGCGCTGATCCGTCGCGCGTTGCTCGGTGAAACCGAGCGCCCGACGGCCATCGCACTGCCGCAGTTCAGTCTCACGCAGGTCGACGGCAAATGGACGATAACGTCTGGGGCGATAACGCCGGCGCACACCGATATCAGCCAGGACGATCTGCAGCGTTATGTCGATCGCTGGCGTCAGGCGTCGGCAATGCACGCGATGCCTCATGACGGCCGCAAGTCGCTGGCGGACATCCGCATGACGCTCGCCGACGGCGCAGCGCTGGACATCGGCATCCTGCAGCGCGAGCCGCAACTGGTGTTGTGGCGGCGTGACACCGGCCTGCAATATGTGTTTCTGGCCGCGGCCGGTCAGGCCCTGCTGGCGCACCCGACAGCACCGCCGGCAGCAGAAAAATAATCAATAAAAACAAGTGATTATAAAAAACCTCCGTGCCTGAACTGCCTGAAGTCGAAACCACGCGCCGCGGCCTGGCGCCGGCGGTCGAAGGGCAACTGATTCAGCGCGCCGTGGTGCGGCATCGCGGTCTGCGGCAGCCCGTGCCGCGCGGCCTCGAGCGCCGCCTCGCCGGCATGCGCGTCATCGCGCTGTCGCGCCGCGGCAAATATCTGCTGTTTGATTGCGCGCGGGCTGACCATGAGCCGGGTGCGCTGATCGTGCATCTGGGCATGTCGGGCCGGCTGTGGCTGGTCGATCATGCAACGCCGCCGGAAAAACACGATCACGTCGATCTCGAATTCGACAACGGCCATGTCGTGCGTCTGCGCGACCCGCGGCGTTTTGGTCTGGTGCTGTGGCAGTCCGGCGATCCGCTCGCCCATCCGCTGCTCGCCGCGATCGGCCCGGAACCGCTGACTGCAGCCTTTGACGGCGCGGTGCTGCACCGTGCGACGCGTACCCGCAGTGCCGCGATCAAACTCGTACTGATGGACAGCCATGTGGTCGCCGGCGTCGGCAATATCTACGCCAATGAAGCCCTGTTCCGCGCCGGCATTGATCCGCGCACGCCGGCGCAGCGTGTCAGCCGCGCGCGCTGTGCTGCGCTCGCCACGGCAATCAAGCAAACACTGGATCTGGCGATCAACGCCGGCGGCAGTACGTTGCGCGACTATGTCGGCAGCGACGGTCGCGCCGGTTATTTTCAGAATCAGTTTCTGGTGTATGGCCGCGCCGGCGAGCCGTGCCTGAACTGCGGGACAACCATCAGGGAATTACGCCAGGCGCAGCGCGCGACCTGTTACTGCCCGGCCTGCCAGAAACGCTGAGGAACCTGCTGCGCGGCGGGATTGCTGCGGCTCTTCAGCGTTTCTGGGGTGGTGTTCAGGCCGCCTTCTGCGCGGTCAGCTGAAGATATTTCTGCCGCAGCTGTTCCTGCGTTTCCACATGCTGCGGATCCAGCGGTATGCAATCCACCGGGCATACTTTCTGGCATTGCGGCTCATCGAAGTGACCGACACATTCGGTACATTTTTTCGGGTCGATGACGTATATCTCCTCGCCCGCAGTAATCGCCGCGTTCGGACACTCCGGCTCGCAGACGTCGCAGTTGATGCACTCGTCAGTGATCATCAACGCCATGACTTGCCTCGCATCATTTGCCCCCGAGATCCTTGATCTTCGCCTTCAGACGCTTGGCCACACCCGACGACACAAACTTGGACACGTCACCGCCCAGCACCGAAATTTCGCGCACCAGCGTTGCCGATACGAACATGTATTCCTCGCCCGGGGTCATGAACACGGTTTCAATATCCGGATACATCTTGCGATTCATGCCGGCAAGCTGGAATTCGTACTCAAAATCCGATACTGCCCGCACGCCACGCATGACCACCTTCGCTCCACGATCCTCGACGAACTGCATCAACAGCCCGGAGAAACCTTCCACCTTGACGTTCTTCACGTCGCCCAGCGCGGCGCGCGCCATGTCGATGCGCTCGGCCAGCGTAAACATCGGGCGTTTGGCGCGGCTGTCGGCCACTGCGAGTATCACGTGGTCGAACCGCCTCGCCGCGCGGCGCACCAGGTCCTCGTGGCCCAGCGTGATCGGATCAAACGTTCCCGGGTACACCGCTTTATTGTTCATGTTCGGTCCGTTTCAACAGTTGATGGCTGACTTGCCCGGCACGCCCGCTTTTTACGATTTCCCAGCCCTGCAGCGCGTCCAACGCCTGCGCACGCTCGCAATACACCAAGCCGCCGCGCGCCAGTATCGCAGGCAATTGCGCCAGCAACTGCGGCCAGTGCCCGTCGGCAAACGGCGGATCGAGAAACACCACATCGAATCGACCATGATGATTCTTCAGGAATTCTAGCGCATCGGCACGCACTACTTCCACTGCTGCCGCCTGCAGCGCCTCACTATTGGCGCGCAACGCCTGCAGCGCAGCCGCATCGCGCTCGACCATGATGACATGCTTGGCCCCGCGTGAAGCCGCCTCGAAGCCCAAAGCGCCGCTGCCCGCATAGAGATCCAGGCAGTGTTTGCCCGTGAGGTCCTGTTCCAGCCAGTTAAACAGGGTTTCGCGCACGCGGTCGGGCGTCGGTCGCAGACCCGGACGATCAGGAAAGCGGATGCGGCGGCTGCTCCATGCACCGCCGATGATGCGTACCTCGCCGGGCTTCACGGGCAGCGTTTCACGGAATCATCCCCGTTTCAGGGCGTGGTAATGGTCTGATCCTTGTCGGCACCGGCGACGACCGTGACCAGTTTCGCCGGATCAACGTGCCGGGCAAACGCGGCCTTGATGTCGGCAACGGTGACGCGCTCCACGTTGCCCACGAAATCCTCCAGATAACTCAGCGGCAATCCGTAAAACCCGATGGTGCCCAGATACTCGTGGATCTTGCGGTTGCTGTCGATGCGCATGGGAAATCCACCGACAATGTTCTGCTTCGCCGCGCGCAGCTCCTCCTCCGTCGGCCCCGTCGCGATGAAATCGGCGAGTGTTTTGCGCACGACATCCAGCGCTTCCGTTGCCTGGTCGCGGCGCGTCTGCATGCCGATCACAAACGGTCCGCGCGCCCGCAACGGCGAGAAATAGCTGTAAGCGGAATAGGCGAGGCCGCGTTTCTGCCGCACTTCGTTGTTGATGCGCGATACGAAACCGCCGCCGCCCAGTATGTGATTGCCGACAAACAGCGTGAAATAGTCCGGATCGTCACGGCGTATCCCCGGCGCCCCCATCAGGATATGGCTCTGGGCTGCAGGGTGCGCAATCATGCGCGTTACGCCGCTGTTCAGGGATGCCACCGGCGGTAATGCGGGCGCAGCACCACCGGCGCGCGGCAGACCGCGGGTCACCTGTTCAGCAATCGCTGCGGCCTCTGCGC
Source organism: Betaproteobacteria bacterium (assembly GCA_031404395.1). GTDB lineage: Bacteria > Pseudomonadota > Gammaproteobacteria > Burkholderiales > SG8-41. The sequence goes on along the minus strand of JANNHN010000062.1, from coordinate 2,646 downwards.
GCGAAACATCACCCATGATCGCCACCACAGCGCGATCGGCCACGTAATGATTGCGATAAAACGCGCGCAGATCATCGCGTGCCATGCGGCCGACTGTGTCCACATCCCCTACCGAGCGCAGTGCGTAGGGGTGCGCGCCATAGAGCATCCGGTAAAAAGCCCGTCCTGCCTGTGTATCCGGTTTCAGATCGGCTTCTTTCAGTGCGCCGATCTGGCGGACTTTCTCGCGTTCCAGCACTGCCGCCGGAAATTCCGGGGCGTGCAGAACGCGCGCGAACACGTCCAGTGCCTGGGCGCGCCGCTTGGAATCGGACAGCGTACGCAGCGATATCCCGGCGCGATCGCTGTCGAAGCGTCCGCCCAGGGCAGCGCCGACGTCGGCAAAACGTCGCGCGATCTCGTCTTCGCTCAGGCCACCGGCGCCCAGGCGCAGCAGGCCGTTGGTCATCGCCGCTACACCGGATTTCTCGACGGTGTCATACCCTGATCCGGCCGGAAAATCGACCGAGATGTCGAGCATCGGCAAATCCCGGTTCGCGACGAACAGCACTTTGGCGCCGGACGCCGTCTGCCAGTGCTCGATCGGCAGTATGGCCACCGCCTGCTGCGCGGCGAACAGCAACGCCACAGCGGCAGCCCGCGGAAAGGTATGCAGCAGTGCTCTCAGGAACCTCTGAAGAACCGTAGCGAGCGGCGTGAGTGCAAGGAGCGCGGCGCCCCCCAAGGGGACTTGCTTCGCGGCGCGCAGGAGCCGAGACATATCAGATGGATAGGCGATGTTCCGAGCACCGCGCGACGCAGCAATCGCGCCGCGCAGCAGGTTATCCAGGGGTTTGTTAATTGGCATGACGCACCCCCGCCGGCGGCGCAGTCCGCGCCGGCGCACTGCCCAGCGGCTGCGGATCGAGATAGGCGATGGTCAGCTGATCGTCCACGAGATATTTTTTCGCCACCTCGCGCACCTGATCCGCAGTGACCTGCTGCAATTTCTCGATAAATACATCCAGGTCGCGATGGCTGAAACCGATGGTCTCCATCCAGCCGATCTGCCGCGCCTGGAAAAACATCGAGTCGCGCTGATAAACCTGGGAGGCAATGACCTGTGCCTTGACGCGATTAAGCTCTTCTTCAGTGACGCCGCCGGTCACGATGCGCTGCACCTCGCGGCGCAGCCCCGCTTCCAGTTCCTGCCCGCTGCGCCCGGATACCGGGGATCCGCTCAGGTAGAAAAATCCCGGGCCGCGGCCGACGCCGTCATAACTCGCGCCTGCGGACGACGCCAGTCGTTCGGTCTTCACCAGCGACTGCGGCAGCCGCGCCGCATCGTTGCCGCTCAATATGCTCTCCAGCATGTCGAGTGCGTAAGACTCCCAGTCCTCCTTCGGCTTTTCCATGCGCGGCACCCGGTAGGCCATCAATACATAAGGCAATTCAGCAGGCGCCTTGACGGTCAGACGCTTCAGACCGAGTTGCGGCGGCTCCTGCTGTGGCTTGCGCGCCGGCAGCGTCTTGCGCGGAATGGCGCCGAAGTACTGCTCAACCAGCGCGAACACCGCGGACGGCTCGACGTCACCCACGACCACCACGGTGGCGTTGTTCGGGCCGTACCATTGATCATAAAACGCGCGGGTATCCTCAATACTCAGATTTTCCAGATCACTCATCCAGCCGATGATCGGATTGCGATAGGGATGCGCCGCCAGCGCACTGGCCATCAGTCGCTCGTAAACCACGGAATGGGGCCGGTCATCCGTGCGCCAGCGCCGTTCCTCCATCACCACCTTGATTTCCTTGGCGAACTCTTCCGGCGCCAGCACCAGATTTGTCATCCGGTCGGCTTCCAGTTTGAGCGACAACGGCAGCGCGGATTTGTGCAGAGTCTGGAAATATCCTGTGTAATCCTGGCTGGTGAATGCATTGTCGCGCCCGCCGGCTGCGGCAATCATCCGCGAAAACTCGCCCGGCGGAACCGTTTTGGTCCCTTTGAACATCATGTGTTCGAGCACATGGGCCACGCCGGTGGTGCCGTTCCGCTCATCGATGCTGCCGATGCGGTACCAGACCATGCTGACCACCACCGGCGCGCGGCGGTCGGGCTTTACCACCACCTTCAGGCCGTTGGCCAGTTCGCGCTCCACCGTCGTCGTGTCCGCGGCTGCATAGGCCGCACCGCCCGTCAGCAGCACGGTTACACAGCACAGGACTATCAACCGCTTGATCGCAGATTTCATGAGCGCTCTATGGTGAAAAAATCGGTAGGTAAAACGATGGCTGGAAAATATCAGGAACATGCCGGGAACCCGCACTCTGGCGCCCGGCATTGCATTATCTGATGCCCTGTTAGAATTGTAACCAATTCCGCCGACCATCCAGCGTGCGGCGCAAATCCCGCGCCGCGCCATTGAGACCGCGCCCATCATGTTTGGTTTCAACAAGAATAAAGACACCGCCGCGCCTGCCACCGGCTGGCTGGCCCGCCTGCAGCAGGGGTTGAGCAAAAGCCGGGCGCAACTGGGCGCACGCCTGGGCAGCCTGTTCGGCGCCGGGCGCAAGCTCGACGCCGCCTTTTACGAGGAACTGGAAACAGTGCTGCTGACCGCCGATGTCGGCGTCAGCGCAACCAGTCATCTGCTGGAGGCGTTGCGG